>NZ_JZIR02000134.1:0-13509 GCF_000961955.2 Hymenobacter sp. AT01-02 | reverse complement strand
TAATAATATTTATATTATTTTTAACTATTATGATATATAACAGCATATTAATCAGTTACTTTACTCCGCATCCTATACTCCATTTAGCTAACCTGATATGGCTATTTCTACTGCTTCCCTGGACCCATCCGCTCGGATTGCCATCATTGGTGGGGGCATCAGTGGTATGGTCGCTGCCAAGACCTTAAGCGAGTTAGGGTATCATAACAATTACGTTTTTGAGGCGCAAAGCGAACTGGGAGGCAACTCCAGTACCCAAGCCGTGCAGCTAGGAGCCGACACGCGTTGGGCCGATATGGGCGTGAACGACTACAACACGAAGACCTATCTGAATATCTACCGCCTCATTTGTGAGCTGGGCGCCGTGACTGCCCCGCTTGATGACACGACTAGCTACTCGAATAGCGACGGCACCGTGAGCTACACCGTGGATGGGCTACCCAATACCAGCCTACCCTACCCCGATATGAGTCCAGAGGCCTACCAGCAGTTTCAGCAGGATATCGAGTTTTTCTGGACCAGTGTGTACTACGTGGCCAATGACCCCTTCTTTGAGCAAAAGACGGTGGCCGACTACCTCGCCCAGCCGTACAACCCCAACAATCCGCAGCCCAAGCCATACAACTACGGTCCCGATTTTGGGGCCTACTACCTGTTGCCCCGAGTGAATGGCATGTACTTCGCGCCCACTGCTGGTCCGCAAAACATGCCTATTGTCCTGGTGACGCACTATTACGTGCTACAAGAAGGCTTCAACCAGTACGGCTCCCCCAACCCCGACCGGCGCTACTTTGTGGGTGGTACCCGCCAGCTGGTGGACCGCATTCAGGACTGGCTGCTGAATGACTACGACCTATATGCCACCGACCGCAACTCCGATGAGCAACAGGGACTAGGCAAGTTCATGTTGGGGGAGCAAGTAACGGTCAGCGGCGGAGGGCCTGCGGGCTACTACGTAAACTGGACTAGCGCAACCTCCGGGGCTACAAATACGGTAGGGCCATTTGCCAGCGTCATTTTGGCGGTGCATGCCGATGCAGCCTACCAGTGTCTTAGCCAGCTTAACAGCCAAGACCAGCCCAACTTGCCGGCGGTGCTGCAAAACCTGAGTGGCTACCAATACGAGGCCTGCACGGCCTACATCCACACCGATGCGCGCGTGCTGCCGGCCGATGTGAATGCCTGGCGCTCCTTCAACATTCATATTTACGAGTACCCCGGCGCTTACCCCTATTCCACTCCCTACACCATTTCCTACCTGGAGAATCGGCACCAGAACGACGCGCTAAACCTTAGCTACCGCCTCGAACCGTATTCGCCCCAGTTTTTTACCACGCTCAACCCACCCGTTGACCTGCTACCCCGCTACATATTACAAAGCCCCACGGGCCAGCCAGCCATCAAAACGTTTTACCACAACGTGGCAACGATGGATACCATCGGGCTGCAGCGCGAACTAGCTCAGCTGCAAGAAGCGGGGGCGCTGAACGGCATTTATTTTACGGGGGGCTACACCTTGGGGGTGGGGCTGCACGAAGAGTGCTGGATTTCGGCCAATCATGCGGCCCGGCGAGCCGTGGGCATCTCCGTGCCCGCCACCCACGCAACGTACGGCTCGGCCCACCCCGATAAAGACGCCCCCACCGACCACGCTCCCCACTACCTACGCCATGCTTTGCGCGCCCGCTGAGTTCGGCACTCACCTGGGCTGCTCGTTTTCTCACGCTTGCCTTTTACCTCCTATACCATGGATTTAGCTACCGATACGTTGCCCAACGGTGTCAACCTCGCCAACATTGGCTCCTTGATTGACGCCATTACTACCTCCCCGGCCTTGGCCGATGTCGTCTTCAAAGCCCGCTCTCAGTGGCAAGGCGGCACCCGCACGGAAGTAACCGTGGACGAGGTGCACTCTAACAATGCCAACATCAGCTCCCCCGACCGGCAGTTCAAGCTATACGTTGACGAACCGCCTTACCTGGGCGGCAACGACTCGGCCCCCAACCCGGTTGAAACAGTAGCGGCGGGCCTCTGCGGCTGCCTCACGGCCGGTATTGCGTCAAATGCCGCCTTGTTTGGTACCGAGCTAGAGAAAATTCAGGTAGAGGTAGACGTGCGCTTTGACGTGCATGGCGTGCTGGGCCTCAACAAGGCAGCGCCCAACGGAGCCATTGGCCTGCACTATAAGGTGACGCTCAAAGCCAAAGACCCGTTGCTGGCTGACAAGCTCATTCGGTCAAAGGAAACGATTGACCGCAAGTCGCCGGTGAAGCAGACCCTGGAGCTGCCCCTGCACATCACCACCGAAGTTGTGATTGAACAATAACCTCATGGGCCGATAGCCTCAACGGATGCTAGCTTGTCCCTCTTGAGCTATTGGCTGCTTTCCTCTTTGGCTATGCCTACGCACACGGGCAGCGGTTTTAGTGAGTGTACCGACTCGTTTCAGGCGGGTGCCAAGGCCGCAGCGGCAGCCTTGGCGCAGGCGGGCGTATCTGCCTGTGCGCTAGCTATTCTAATGACCACCTCCCGCCACAATCCCCATCAGTTTTTGGCGGGGGTGCGCGCCGTGCTGGGCCCGCAAACGCAGGTGCTAGGCAGCTACGCCGTGGGCGTCATCACCAATACCTGCCTGGGCTACGACGGCTACCAGTGCGGGGTAGCCGTGCTAGCCTCCGATACTATTCAGGTCAACCTATTTTTAGAAGAGCACTTAGCCAACAACGAGTACGCCTGCGGGCATGCTCTGGCTCAGCAGGTGCTAGGCCAAGCATACGATGGCCCGCCCAACCTGCTCTTTTTCTATGATTCGGTTAACCGAACTACGGGGCGCTTCCGCATGAACATGGGCACCCCGCTACTGGCCGGCATGAGCGACGCTTGGGGGGCCAGTGGCCGGCCGCCGCCGGAGCCGGCACCATGGGCGACATGCAGTTTCGGGAGTCGTTTCAGTGGTTTAATGACCGCATCCTCAGCTGTTCAGCCACGGCCCTGGTGCTTTCGGGCGGTGGAGTAAGGCTGCACCAGGTAATCATGCACGGCTGCCGCCCCGCCTCCGCCTACCACACCGTCACGAAAGCTGAGGGGCCAATTATTCTGGAAATTGACCACCGCCCGGCCACCGAACTACTGGCCGATCTGGTGGGCGGAGATTCAGGGTTGACGTTTGAAGACTACGGCTGGTTTATCACGCTGGGCGTGAACAAAGGCGACAAATGGGGGCCATTTCGGGAGCAGGACTATGCCAACCGTATGTGCGTGGGCGTAGACCGGAAGCGCAATGCCCTGGTGATGGTGGAGCCGGACTTGGTGGAAGGCTCGGAGATTCAGCTAATGCGCCGGGCCTTCGATTTTGAGTATATCTACACCGAAACCCGCAACCTACTTGCCGCCATTGCTGCCGATGGCCGCCGCCCCTTGCTTGCCTTTTACATTGACTGCGCCGGCCGCGCCGGGGCCTACTCCGGCAACGACCAGGAAGAAGCCCGCGAGGTACAGAAAGCCTTGGGCACCATCCCCTTGTTGGCTTTTACTCCGGGGTAGAAATTGCCCAGCTGCCGTCCGGCAACGTGGTACCTCTCGACTGGACGGGCGTACTCTGCATCTGGAGCGAGGTCGTCTAGTCAATGCACCATCTTACGTGCTAGCCCTTAGCGTATGGAAACAGTTCACAACGAACTACCTATCACCCCGCCAACTAGTGTTGATGAGTTGCAGCGGGCCCTGGCCTACTACCAGCGGCGGTAGATGAGCTGGGCGGCGCCAACGTACAGGCCGATGCGGTTATCTCGGCGGTGAAGTCGGACCTGCGGGTTAAAAATGACGGCTTCAATTTGCTGGCGGAACTACAGGAGTCCATCGACGCGCAGATGCCCATAGAGGAAATGATTGACAAGACCTTGGTGGGCATCAATCTGCGCCTGCGCATGGACCGCTCCCTGTTCCTGGTCCGGGCCACCAATGGCGGCCACTTTGTTCCCCGCTTCGGGCTAGGCTTCGATGCAAACCTGACTCAGCGCTTTCCAACTCTGCTTTTCGACTTTTCCACGGTATTGACGGGTAAGGACAGTTACTTGTTGGTCAACAAGGCTACTGCCATCACCCCGCTGATTGAACACGTGCGCGAGCACCTAGAAAGCCCATTCTTCGTGGCGCTACCTGTAGTTATTGGCCGGGAGATGGTAGGGGTGCTCCTGGCCGGGCGGTACAAGGAAATCAAGCCATTCGCGCCGCCAGTCAGCCAATCGGAAGCCACCATTATGCGGGCTATTGCCGGGCTAGTTTCGGT
Organism: Hymenobacter sp. AT01-02; assembly: GCF_000961955.2. Taxonomy (NCBI): domain Bacteria; kingdom Pseudomonadati; phylum Bacteroidota; class Cytophagia; order Cytophagales; family Hymenobacteraceae; genus Hymenobacter; species Hymenobacter sp. AT01-02. The sequence continues at coordinate 9,221 of NZ_JZIR02000134.1, read as the reverse complement.
GTCCTGGGCCAATGCCAACCACTTCCTCATTCTGGACCAGCAGGTGCAGCAGCGCACCAGCGAGTTACAGAACTCCCTTACGGAGCTACGCCGCACCCAAACCCAACTTATTCAGCAGGAAAAGATGGCTAGCCTGGGTGAGCTAATGGCCGGTATTGCCCACGAGCTTCAGAACCCGCTAAACTTCGTCAACAACTTCTCGGAGCTGAGCACCGAGCTACTGACTGAAATTCAAGAAGCGCAGGAAGCCGGCCACTTGGAGGAGGCCACAATGCTAGCCACTGATTTGGCCCAGAACCTAAGCAAGATTCATCAGTACGGGCAACGGGCGGCGGGCATTGTGCATGGCATGCTGAAGCACAGCCGTACCAGCACCGGGCAGCGACGAGCCATTGACCTCAATCCCCTGGTAGATGAAACCTTACGCTTGGCCTATCACAGCTTACAAACCAAGCACCGCAGCTTCTCGGCGGTGCTCAAAGCAGAGCTAGCCCCAAACCTGGGTGCGGTAGTTGTGGTGCCGCAGGATATTAGTAGGGTGCTCGTCAACTTGTTTGCCAATGCCTTTTACGCCGTGCACCAGCGGCAGCAGAGCGGCGAACAGGGCTATGTACCCACGGTGCGGGTACTCACCACGCAAGTCGGCAACGAAGTAGTAGTACAGGTGCACGACAATGGCCCCGGCATTGCAGAAGCCGTGAAAGCCAAAATCTTCCAGCCTTTTTTCACTACCAAGCCTCCCGGCGAGGGCACGGGCCTAGGTTTGTCTTTGAGCTATGACATCGTAACGCAAGGCCATGGTGGGGTGCTTACCGTAGAAAGCCAGCAGGGAGAGGGGGCTACTTTTTGCTTGGTTCTGCCAATGGCTCCTTCGGGTGCCGTTGAGTAGTCAGGTACCCCGTCATATGTAGCCGCCACAACACCTACTACACTACTTACCCAACCCTCGTTTCTGGACTAACTACGCTTGTCTTCTCTTTGGGTGAGTGCTATACTTGAAGCTTTTTAGATCCCCCTCGTATATGCACCACATAGTTTATGTCAGCTCGGCAACGGTGCCGATGCCGGAAGCAGAGTTAGAAGCCTATCTACAGCGCTGGCGCGCCAATAATGAACGAGATAATATTACGGGGGTGCTACTTTACAGCCAGCATGAGCAGCGCTTTATGCAGCTCGTAGAAGGACAGGAAGAGGACTTGCACCGCTTGTTAGAGCTGATTGAGAAAGACCAACGGCATCACAACTTGCTGAAGCTCTCCGACGGACCAATTCCGGCGCGGGCCTTCCGCTCTTGGCTAATGGGCTTCAAAGTCCTGGACACGGCTACCTTCAATCAGCTTACGGGCTACATTGATCCAGAGAGCAAGGCGTATCAGCAGGCCCTGCAAGGCAGCCAGGACGAACTCATCCACAGCTTGCTAGCTCATTTTCCTTCCGAGCAATCGCCAGAACTATCCTGAATTGACGCCGGTACTGCCAGTATGCTCAGGTACGGGCCTTGAGACGCATAACGCAGTTTGCCTCCCAAGTCTTGGAAAGCACCAAAACCAGGGGAGGCAAACGGTATTTAGCGGGCCGATTTTCTTACTGGAAGCTCTTTTTCAACTCCGATGCGGCCAGGCTTTGAGCATCCTTGGCTTCGGGCACCACGGTTGCCATACCAAAGAATTCGTGGGTTACACCCTCGTATACCTTCGTCGTTACCGACACGCCAGCGCTCCTCAGCTTAGTAGCGTACTCCTGCCCTTCGCTTTGCAAGGGGTCAATTTCAGCATTGATAACCGTAGCCGGCGGCAAACCCTGCAGGTTGGTTGAGTTCACCAGCGAAATCAGCGGGTTCGTGCCATCCCCAGGCGACGTCAGATACTTGTCGAAAAACCACTCCATGAGGGGCTTACTCAGGGGCTTTGCGGCGGCGTATTGCGTGTAGGAAGGCGTGTTCATGTCGTAGCGCGCAATAGGGTACACCAGCAGCTGATGCACGGGCAGCGGCACACTGGCCGTTTTAGCCATCATGCACACGGCAGCGGCCAAATTGCCGCCGGCGCTTTCGCCGGCCACGGCAATGCGCTGCGCGTTAATTTTTAAGGTAGTCGCATTGTCGCGCACCCAGCGGTAGGCGGCAAAGGCATCGTTATGGGCCGTGGGAAACTTAAACTCAGGCGCTTTCCGGTACTGTACCGATACCACAACCGCCCCAGTCTGCTCGGAGAGGGCACGCGCGAGGGGTCGTACGTATTTAGGTTGGCAATAACCCAGCCCCCACCTTGGTAATAGACGATGCCCGGCATGGTAGCGGTGGCATTTTTAGGCGTGTAGATGCGCACTCGAATAGTGCCCCCGGCAACAGGGATGCGCTGCCCCGTGGTGTCTACCATGGGGGTAGGCGCAGGAATGCGGAAGTTTTTCATGACGGCCATGGCCGCATCCGTAGCCGAAGGCGCCAGCCGGGCCTGCTGGGGCGTGAGCGTATTAAGCGCTACGCCTTTCGACAAGCTATCCAGCGCTCAATGACCGTTTGCATTTCGGGCTTGATGGTGGGGCCACGCTGGTTTTGGCCCCTTGGGGCGGATTCCGGTGGTAGGAGATGAGTTGTCATCGTCGTCGCAGGCAGTAAAGGACAGCGCCAGAAGCAAAGCTAGGCTATGCAGTATGGGGCGGCTGGGTAAACGAAAAAGGGGAGTGCGGGTGGTTTTCATAGCTCAATGAGTATCACGAACAAGTTTCGAAGTACCCGGGCATACGGCTCCCAGCCCAAAGTAAATAGCAAGTGGGACCAGATGGCCTATTTCTGGGACGAGCTGCCCGAAACGCAACACACTTTTGCGCAAGCATAACGCTGCTTCAAGGTCTCACCGCTCCACAGTTAAAGCTATTACCGCGCGAAACCTTGCAGAAACCGCTGCACCGTCTCGCTGTAGCTGCGGGAGGAAGTCAGGTGCGTATCATCGAGTAGGGTAATGAGGTACTCTCCGTGCGCCCAAGGCCGCAGTTCCTTGATGAAGGTACAGTTCACGATAAGGGAACGGTGGATGCGCAGAAACTTGCCCGGCACAAGTTGGCGCTCCAGGTGGTTTAGCGTGGAGCGCAGGGAGTGCTCCTGCCCTGCCGTGTGCAACGTGACGTAGTTGCCTGCGCTTCCAGGTACTGCACTTGCTCGGCGGCCACGAAGTAGAGGCGTCCATTGTTTTTGATCAAAACTGTTCGGGTCTCGCTACTTCTAGTGCCGTATCAGGTGAGGGCCGCGGCAGGGCAACCTCACGTGCCAACGTTTGTAGCTGCTGGTAGAGCTGGAGGGAAGTGCGCTGCTGTACCAACTCGCGCACGTGAGCCAAGCAGCGGCCAAATCGGTCCGGATCGATAGGCTTGAGCAAGTAATCTACTGCATGCGCCTCAAAGGCTTGTAGCGTGTACCGGTCATAAGCCGTTACGAACACGATGAGTGGTAGGCCCTGCGCTGGCAGGTGTTGTAGCACCTGCAAGCCGCTCAGGTCTGGCATCTGCACATCCAAGAACACTAGGTCGAGGGGAAAGGCTGGATCAGTGAGCCGCGCCAGAGCTTCCGTGCCATTGCGGCACTCGCCCACCAGAGCACAATCTGGTGCTAGCTCCAGCAACTGGGCAATTCGCCGCCTCGCGAGGGGTTCATCATCCACAATCAGAGTACGAATACGCTCCACAGAATCTAGTTGAAGGCTGAATTAGGCGTGAGGAACAAAAGGAAACTCGATGCGCACGGCGTAGCCTGCTGGGGCGCCGTATGAATGGCCAGCGAACAGCGCGACCCGTAGAGGGCACGCAGGCGCTCTTCGCTATTGCGCAAGCCAACGCCCCGGGAATCTGCCTGAGCCGTGCCGCGCCCATTGTCGCGCACTTGCAGTACAAGCTGCCCCTGCTGCCGGTCTGCCTGAATGTGAATGGCAGCCCCTTCTTCGGCCGTCAGCCCATGTTTTACTGCATTTTCTATTAGCGGCTGTAGCAGCAGGTTGGGAACGAGGGCGGGAAGCGTATCAGGAGCTAGCTGGTAAGTGATGGTGAGCCGATCTGAGAATCGAATCTGCTCCATTTCTAAGTAGAGCTCGGCAAAGTGAAGCTCCTGGGCCAGGGTTACTTGGTGCTCGTCGGTGTTATCAAGCACCAGGCGTAAAAACTCGCCTAGCTTGGCCGTCATGCGCTGGGCCGTTCGGGGCTCATCGTCGATGAGGGTAGCAATGGAGTTCAGTGTATTGAAGAGGAAATGGGGTTGCAGCTGCATTTTCAGGGCCTGCAACTGCGCCTGGACGAGCTGCATTTCCAGGTGCGCCGCATCGAGGGTGCGGCGCTCGTAGCGCGCATAAAATTCCAGGGCGTACGCCACGCACAGCAGCATCCAGTACGCCGGAAGCCAGATGTTAATGCCCGACAGGATGGTAGTCCAGGTCAGCGTAAGGTTGGGCCCCGCTTACTACAAGCACACTCAGGTACAGAGCGCGGAACAGCACGGTAAGCACTACGCTGGTGCCGGCGTGCACCAGGCAGATGCCACCCACCCGCGCCGACCGGCCGTTAGGTCGAAGCGCGTAGCCAACCAGAAGATGCCGGGTGTAAACAACAGCCAGATCAGCCCATACAGCAAGGGCCCAAGTACGGCTGTGCGCCAGGGTACAGGACGGGCACCAGGAAGCGCTTGTGCGTACACCACTACTACCATGAAAGCGGTGAATAACCCCCAGGCCAGGGCAACACGCAACCAATTAATTCTTTCCAGCTTGAGCATAGGATCTGGCCCTAATGGGCCTCTTCCCAACGGAAACGCGGCGCCACGGGTTGGGTAAGGTCCAGGTCAGCACCAGCCGCAGGTAGCGCTTGCCGGCGGCGGCTATATTCTCTCATTGTCCCGGCCGGTTGTGCCTCTCAGGTTAAGCGCTAGCGACCGTGCTACTGGGCAAGGGTAGGCTAGGGCGCTACCGGCGAATGAAGCTTGCAAACAACCCGGGCGGATGTACCAACTACGAGGCTGTAGGGCTCAACGTCTTTGGTAACCACACTGCCTGCTCCTACCACGGGGTTTACCCCAATCTTCACGCCCAGTAGCATTACTGCGCCGGTTCCAATCACGCAGTTGTGGCCGATTGCGCAGTTTAAGTTGATAAGAACGCCTTCTTCCAGAGTAATATCGGCGGTAAGTACGGTGCCCGTCATAATGGTGCCGCCTACCCCCAGCGCAAAAGATGTGTCAGGACACCATCAGTCGCGCCTGCGCCGACCTACCAGTCCTGGTGGTCTCTCCCTGGCTCTACGCCCACAAGTTCGTTCTCGATCAGGACGCCTCCTTGCTGGGCCTCCTAGATCAAGCCAACTACTTTAATCCTAAGCTTTGGTCAGCATCCTAGACACTATGCTTAGAGTATGCCTACTGCCTAAGCGTCTCGGTCAACCAACCCTTTTTTTACTGAGGTTCCTACCAAGCTCGTACCTGCCCATTGTGTTTAACCCTGTGGGCCAAGCTCATTGTAACCTTCCACAGATCAGGCAGTAGGAATACGTATTCTTTCTTCTTCGCACTTCCATCACTCCTTCTGTATGAGCACTACGCCGCAACCCGACGACGAACTTCAAAGCACGACCAATGCGGCCCAGTTGGGCCCCGATCAGGGCCCAGTAACTACGCCGGAAAATGACCCGCGTGATATGTCTACGGTACTCGCAAACCCCGAAAGCGGAGAGGGACCGGATACGTCCCGTTCTTCGGAAGCAGCCGAAACTGGCGCGGGCAGCCCAACCATGCAGCGCGGGTCGGAGTTTGACGAGCAGCGGCGGGAGGGTGCCGTAGGAACCGGTGACAATTCTGCCGCAGTAGGGCTGGTGAAGGCATGGGGCGCGCGGGATTTAATGGGGATGAAGACCGGGGCTACGACCAAAGCGGCCACCGGGGCGGCCTCGGGAGCAGCGGGGGCCGAGAAGACCTAACCGACCGCAACTTGGACACCGCTCAGAACCCATTTATTGGTGGCTACAGCGGCGGAACCACCTCAACGCCCGATGATGCTATCCGCCAGCGCATTGGCATGAACAGCCACAACCCCACTGACGATTCAGCCGCACAGGACAGTAGTAATTCTGCAAACACTTAAGCACGCACCCCATGAAATAAAGGCGGCTCTACTGACAACTACCTTGCTTCAATTGTCAGTAGAGCCGCCTTATTTGCTTTAGCTCAACTATACAATGCAATTATATTGGCAATATTATATTCTTAATTTGTATTAAAATATGATTATTGTATTTTATATATTAAGTCGGTTAAGTTTAAGCTCGCTTAACAACTTAACAAGCCTATGGACAAGCCTTCTACCCCCCAGAAACTACAGGCCCACGAAAAGGGAGCAGTATACGTTACCATTTGTCTGACTCAAGTATTAGTGGCCGTGCTGTACACGATGTTTGGTTAATCAGGTTGGAGCATTGCGCAATGCTCCGCTTAATACCACAAGTAGATTTGAAGTAGGCTGCTGCATATACAAGAGGTAGCGACCTATTCTGCAAGGATATATCATTTCCAAGGCCCCTGTTTTCAGCTATGCCAAGTTGCAGCTGAAACAGGGGCCTTGCGTGTAGTAGGGCGCATTGCCGGAAGTGTACAGGAACTCATGAGTTGTTCTGGGCTTGCTCTCGGCAGCTACCCGCCTTGCTACTATAAAATGCACACACGCCGCGCCTTAGGATACTCTTTTTTAACTCTATGGTGACCGTTGCGTAGAAACATAACGATAGAGAAGCGTCCGTTCGGCGCCTGCTTCAGGCGCTGGTACCCTAGTAGAGACCCGCCGACATTAGCTAGCAGTCTGGCCTGTTTGCTTCTCTTATGTTATTTCACTTGCAGCGAACGATATGGCCCCGCACCCACAGAAAAGTGCCCGCAAACACCTGCGGGATATCGTCGTTATTGGGGCCTCGGCCGGTGGCGTGACGGCCCTATTAGAACTGGTCAGGATGTTGCCGGCCGACTTTCCAGCTTCTATTCTGGTAGTGCAGCACTTGGCTGCCGACTCGCCGAGTATGCTGCCGCAGCTACTCAGCACGCGTCTTCCTTGCCCGCCGTCCACCCTCGCAACGGAGAAACCATCGCGCCCGGTACCATTTACGTTGCCCCTCCCAATCACCACTTACTCCTTGAGGATGACACAGTACTGGTAACTAAGGGACCTAAAGAAAACCGCTTCCGCCCCTCCATTGATGCGCTGTTTCGCTCGGCGGCCTACGAATATGGCTCCCGCGTTATTGGGGTAGTACTCACCGGCTACCTCGATGATGGCACCTCCGGACTGTGGTCTATTCAGCGCCTGGGCGGCGTAACGGTCGTGCAGGACCCGCTCGACGCCGTGACGCCTGCTATGCCTCAAAATGCGCTGGAGTACGTGGCGGCCGATCATGTGGTGCCGCTGGCAGAGCTAGGGGCCTTATTGGTGAAGCTGACAATGGAACCAGTCGCCGGTACTCCTCGCCTATCGGCACCAGAGCAAGACCTACTGGGCTTGGAAATTCAGATTGCGAAGGTGGACAACGCGTTTGAAATGGGCATCATCGACCGGGGAGAGCCAACCCAGTTTACCTGCCCCGACTGCCACGGGGTAATGACCCAACTAGTGGAAGGCCAACTCATTCGCTACCGGTGCCATACCGGCCACGCCTACACCCTCAATTCTTTGCTATCGGAAGTTACCCAGTCGGTAGAAAACCTGCTGTACCAGTCCATGCGCGGTTTAGAAGAAACCAAACTGTTGCTGCAACGCCTAGGAGAGCGATTTACGGTAGAAAAGCAGCCCCACGTTGCCCAAGTGTTCTTTCGCAAGTCGGAGCAAATTGGCAAACAGGCCCGTGTGATTCACAAGTCCATTCTAAAGCACGAGGCGCTCAGCGGCGACTTACAATTTGAACGTAAGAAAACAGACTGACTGCCCTGTACAGCGTGAGTTACCCCCGATGGTACGAACAATTACTGGCCCTACCCCAAGGAAAAGGTTTGGGCAAGGAAGTATGGGTAGCGGTACGTAGACAGGCTGCTTTAACTACTACTCGGTAACTAGCTGATCCGTAGGTGCAATAAGTACCACCAATCCACCGAAAGATACCAGCTTTTGCCGCCAGATTGGCATATGATTCGCTCCCGTAGGGTATGTCTACGATGAACACCACCCAGCTTCCCAAACACACCCGACAGAAGCTAGTTGCGTTTGCCCGGCTTTTGGTACAAGGCACGCCATTGGAGCCAATGGCGTACGAACAACAGTTATTACAGCAATTTATTGACGGGGAGGTGAGCATTGACGAAATGAGCTACCGCTTAGATCAGTACGCGGCCGCCAACGCGAGTGTAGACTAAAACGGAGGTAGGCGGTCTTCGTCTTGCTAGCGCCATTACAGCCGGCGGATACAGGGTGGGAACTGGTGTAATGACAAAGCCTGGCTGCCTACATCGGCGGCCGTCCAAAAGGCCAGGTGGTGGGGCCTATACAGTTGGTTTCTTGGTCGAAAAAACGCTACGCTTAGTCGAAAACGCTAGGTAACGGAGGCGCAATTCAGCTAAAAGCTCCCACCTTGCCTGCATGCAACACACTCCCTCGTCACGGCGGCGCAGTCGGTTTCCGCTGGTCTTTGAGTTCCTGATCTGGAGCCTGTATGTGGGCTGCTATAAGTATGCACAGTACTTAGGCGAGGCAGTACCTCTTTCCTTGACTACCAAGGAAAACTTCCCCTACCCCCAGCTCATCCTATTTGCACTGGTGGCCACGCTGTACATAGTGCCCTACTACCGCTGGCTGGTACCTACTCTGCTACAGCGACGGCGCTACGTGGTGCTCACCTTGGTTTCCTTGCTATACCTGTGGTGGGCTATCAAGCTGAACGCCGTATTAGCCACCGTACTGTTTCGGCCGGTAGCCGGCACGGGCCTACTCCTCGATTTCTATACTTCCTACCACCACCTGAACCTGCAGCAACTCCCCCGCCTAGCCAATGCTCAGATAACCTTACTGTTCACTGATTGGCTGGCTTTCAGCTGCGTGGCTTTCGTCCGATTAGCCTTCCAACAGGAGGCGCGGCGCCACCAGGTAGAAAAAGACCATTTGGCCCTGCAGCTGGAGCAGTTGAAAACCCAGCTGCAGCCACACTTCCTGTTTAACACGCTCAACAGCATATACGGCCTAAGCTTAGCCGCTCGCCGGATACGCCGCGCTTATTCT
>NZ_JZIR02000133.1:0-5116 GCF_000961955.2 Hymenobacter sp. AT01-02 | reverse complement strand
CGTGAACTGAATGCGCAAGTACAACGCCTAGCTACGAAGTGCGACGATATCATCATTGACACGGGCGGCCGCGATACCGTCAGCCAGCGTTCGGCCCTAACCATCTCCCACTGTACCTCGTGCCCTTTGCTCCTCGCTCGCTCGATATTTGGACGCTGCGAAAAGTAGAGAACCTAATTGCCGAAGTAGCCCCCTTCAATCCGGGCCTGCGCTCCCTGACCTTCATTAACAAAGCGGACGCCCGTGGTACGTACAAGGAAGAAGCCGCCGAGCTTCTACGCAGTTCGGAGTACCTCCATTTCCTGGAGGCTTCCGTGGGCAACCGTATCTCATTTGCTAATGCGGCGGCGTCAGGGTTAGGAGTACTCGAAATAAAACCAAACGATGAGAAAGCTATTGCTGAGATCAACGAGCTGTGTACAAGCGTACAAAGCGTGATGAGTACAACTAAATAAAGAACTTTTTTAGCAACCTATTTTACAACTAGAATGACTTGTAAGAATAGGTATAGCTGTACAACATTATCAACAACATATGGCTACGAAGAAACCTAAGCTCGGCCTCCCACCCACCCTACCGGCTGCCCTCTCCAACCCTGCCATGCAGGAGATGATCAGCAAGGGCGGCTCCGTCCTGGAACCCCTAGTGCCTGCTCCTGCTAAGTCGGAGCCCGTAGAGGACAAACTCAAGTCCTTTACCTTCAAAATCTACGAGAGTGAGCTTGCGCAGATTCGCGCCATTCAGGACAGCTTACCTAAACGGGACCGTATCTCTATTCACGATTTTGTAGTAGCAGCAGTGAAGGAGAAAATCGAAAAGGCAGCCAAAAAACACAACTCTAAATAGTTGTAGGTATAGTTGTGTGAGTAGTTGTAATTTTTGAATGAGGAGGCGGCGCAATCTACCGCAAGGATACCTTCTGCCTACTTTTAGCGGCTGTGTAAATGCCCTCCAGCACTCGGAGGTCTTTCCGGCCCTCCTCGCCTGAGATGTGCGCTGGCAGGGGCTTGTTCGCTAACAGGTAGTAGCAATGCCATCCAGTTGGGCCGCCTGCTGGTTGATGACGGGGAAGTTAAAGGCGCCCTGACTGCTTTTGCCTCGAAAGGGCCCGTAGCTCAGGCCTGGGCTGAGCTCAAAGGAGCCCGAATCCGCCGAGGCGAAGAATCGGTCGATGTTGCACGTGGAGGTTGCGGTGGAGGTACACACGGCTCCACTGGAGAAGTAGAGTTGCCACGTAATGGACTCTTCTACTTCCGTAAACAAATGCGGCAGGGTAACAGGGCCAAACTGGGCAGTTACGGCCACGGGCTCCTCGCCAAGCACGTAGCGGCTGCTCTGCACGCAGTACACTCCCAAATTCATTAATGGTCCCCCGCCGGCTAGGGCTTTGTTTAAGTGCCAGTCTTTGGGGTCGATGTCAGCCAGCCGGTAGCCCAGTGAGGCTTCAATCAGGCGTACTTGCCCGAATACCTTTTCCTGCCCAAGCCGTTTGAGTTCGATGTGGTGGGGCTCGTAGTGCAGCCGATAGCCCACCGCCAGCTGGACGCCGGCCCGCTGGCAGGCGGCAATCATCTCCTGACAATCCTGCTCGGTCAGCGCCATCGGCTTTTCAACTATTACGTGCTTGCCAGCTTTCGCTGCCCGGAGCGTGTACTCTTTATGCAAGCCATTGGGCAAGGTAATGTAGACCAAGTCAATACTCTTATTAGCGAGTATCGTGTCGAAGGTCTGATAAGAGTAGATGTTCTTTTCGGGAATGTGATACTCGGCCTTCCATTGCGATGCCTTTGCTGGCGAGCCAGTCACGATGCCCGCCAACTGGCAGTACTGGGAGGCGGCCAAGCCTTCGCGCACCAGATTTGCATACCGACCCAATCCGCAGACCGCAACCTGGAGTTTTTTAGTTGCATAGGGCAGCGCGCCGCGCTGGGGATATGCAGTGAAGGAGGGCAGCAGGATGGAGGCGCCTAGGCCTATCCCAAGCCGCTCGACAAATCCACGCCGGGATACATTTTTCATCTTATTGAAAGTGGAATAGAGGAGAACTGCAAGATGCTCAAAGGCTGGCATCAACCAGCGCACAAGAAAGCGACAACTAATAGATTCCAAAACTAAAACTAAATCAGGAACCTTATCCAGTTGCAGAAATACTTTCGAAAATGATTGTTTATTTAGTTGCAAAATAGATATGTAACATACTGTAGTTAAATTATTTACATTTAACTACAGTATTATTAATGTTTGTGAATACAGTATGAATCAGTTGATGTGTATGAGCTGCCTGAGCATGCGCTTAGACGACTGGACGGTCATCGACATCACGGGACATTGCCTTATCAAGCACAAACGCCTCCATACTACCTTGTGGCAGCGTCTTTCTCTGCTAGAGTCTTTTGACCCGTGAATTTAGCGAGGAGTGCATCAAATAGCATCTAAGTGCACGCCACGCTTCTTGGTTGTGCGCGGACGGTAGGGGAGGAGGGAAGGTGAATCCGCACGTAGTCTTGACCTTTCCGTATTCCACTTTCTGAACCCCCAGAGTTGCCGGTACAACTTGTTACACTCAAGCTATAATTTGCGAGAGTCGGCCTGTGGACTCAGCTACTTACGGCAACTGCTTTACCACTCTGGGGGTAGCGCAAGAGTAAGAACAGAAATTCCCGTTAAGGCAGTTGCGCAGGGCTGTTCTTCCCAAGTGGTCGGATCGCGCAGCGGGCGCAACTCGCCGGCGGCAATGCCTGCGGGCAAGGTGAAGTCGTAGCGGCCCAGCATGTTGATGTGCTCGTGCAGCAAGGGCGAAAGGCGGGCCACGTCGCCCGGCTCTGGCGGTTCCACCAGGCTTGTTGGTATTCCAGCGCTTGCTGTAGATAGCGGGTATTCCACAGCTCCAGGGCGTTGACGACCAGGCCCAGGGCCCCTAGTTGGTCTTCCATGCCCTCGCGGTACCGCTGGCGCAGTTCGCCTTTCTTGCTGTGGAACACGGCTCGGGCCACGGCGTGCTGCCCCTCGCCCCAGTTGAGCTGCACCAAAATGCGCCGGCGGTAGGCCCGGTGGTCGGCATGCGCCAGCTTCTGCTCCTGCCAGGCTTGGCTTTAACCGGCGAATTAGTTCAGGAACTTGGCCCGGTACTCGTGGGGCGTCAGGCCGATTTGTTTTTTGAAGAGGCGGGTGAAGTAAGGCGGGTTGTTGAAGCCCAGCTCGTAGGCTGTTTGGGCAATGGTGTTGTCGGAGCTGATGAGCAGGTTTTTGGCTACGTCCAGCAAGAAGGCATGGATGTGGTCGAGGGCGGTTTTGCCGGTTTCCTGCTTAAGCAAATCGGTGAGGTAGCGCGGGGAGGTGTGCAGCTGGTCGGCCAGGTACTTCACGGTGGGAAGGCCCAGAGTCTGCAGATGCCCCTGCTCACGGTAGGTGGTGAGCAGGCTGGTGAGCCGGGTCACCGTGCTGCCCGACAAGGTGCTGCGGTTCAGAAACTGCCGCTTGTAGAAGCGCTGCGAATAGGAAAGCATCGAATCCAGGTGCTTGAGAATAATCTCCTTGCTGTACTCGTCCGGGTTGTTGCCGTACTCGAAGCCCATCTGGTGGTACAGGTCCCAGAGAATCTTTTCCTCGCGCGGCGCCAGGTGCAGGGCCTCGTTGACTTCGTACTCGAAGAAGCCGTACTTTTTTATTTCCGCGTGCAGCGGGTGGCCCAGCAGGTAGTCTTCGTGCACGATAAGCATGAAGGCCATTTCGACGAGCTGCAGGTCCGTAATCTGGATGACCTGCCGGGGCTTTATAAAGGAAAGGGCGCCGGCCTCGTGGTCGTAGCTGGTTTTGCCGTAGAGGAACCGACCGCTAGGCTTCATTTTGCGGAAGCTGATCATGTAGAAATCCGTCGTCAGCGGGTCCTCGCCGAAGGTGCAGCGCAGCAGCTGCTCGCAGGTGAGTAGGCTCAGCAGCGGCTGCTGGGGCAGCGGGTAGCCACAAGCGCGGTGAAAGGCACTGATGCTGGTGAAATGCTTCATGGTCGGGGCACGTCGTAACGGGCGGGGCAAGGCCAGGTGAAAGATACGGAAAATCGCCCCTGCTCCCCGGAGGAGCAGGGGCGATTTTCGCGTTTAGCCGGGGGCAGGGGAGGGGTGCTTAGCCGTGGGCCCGCTCGGCCACGGGCTGCCACTCAGCCCAGCTGGCGAGGCGCTCGGCGTACACTTCCCGGGCCCAAGGGTAGGCGGCCTTGCCCATAAACAGGCGCAGCGGCGGTTCGGCGCATCTACCAGCTGCAGGATGGCCGGCACCGTGGCGGCCGGCTCGCCGTAGTTGTCCGGGTGGAAGTTGGGCAGGGCGAACAGCGAGGCCTTGGCCTGGTCGTAGGCCGCAATGGTGGGGCTGTGCACGGCGGAAGTGCCGCCGAAGTCGGTTTTGAACGTGTTGGGCTCCACCAACGTGACGTGAATGCCGAAGCCTTTCACCTCGTGGTACAGGGCTTCGCTCAGGCCTTCCACGGCAAACTTGGTGGCGCTGTAAATGCCAGTGCCCGCCGCGCTGGTAATGCCCAATATACTGGAAAGCTGAATGAGGTGGCCGCTCCCCTGGGCCCGCATGAGGGGCAGCGCCGCCTGCGTTACCCAAAGCGTACCGAGCAGATTGGCGTCGAGGATATCGTGCACGGCCTGCTCTTCCAATTCCTCCACGGCTCCGAACAGCCCGTAGCCGGCGTTGTTGATGACCACATCGAGCGAGCCAAACTGCTGGTGGGCCTGCTGCACGGCAGCCAGACACTGGCTCGGTCGGTAATGTCGAGGGCCAGCGGCAGGAAGGCCGCGCCGTAGGCGTCGGCCAGGTCCTGCAGGCCGCTCACGTTGCGGGACGTGGCGGCTACGTTGTTGCCGCGCTTTAGGAAGGCCTCGGCCCAGAGTTTGCCGAAGCCCCGCGAGGCGCCGGTAATGAAGATTGTCTTTGCCATCTTTTTGGGGGTGTTGTGATGACACAAAGCTCCGGCGCGGCCACCCCGCCCGGCTTATACAAAAGGCGGAACTCGTGATACGGATTGACGTGGGCGACTATTTACGGCCGCTTACCCAACCGTAGACCCCTGCTGCAAGGCGCAACCGCCGCCGACAACGGCGGCTGACGCGGT
>NZ_JZIR02000132.1:0-622 GCF_000961955.2 Hymenobacter sp. AT01-02 | reverse complement strand
GTAGGTACTCTCTTAGCCATTCTAATGAATGAGGAGGGCGGTGCTAACGAATCTTCTGAACCGAACGAAGAGTAAGCTTCGCTATTCTTTCTGGAAGCACACTTCTAGATAATACGTACTGCAGCGTGTATTTCATAATAAGAAGGCCCCTGGATACAAACGTCTAGGGGCCTTCTTGTTATCAGAAGAGGAGGTATTAGAACTTTTTGATCAGGCAGCCCGCCGCGCGTTTATCGGCTACACCGGCTGGGCGGCCAGCCAGTATGTTATCCAGAGCTTGTGCGAGGTAGCGCTCCTTTACATAACTTTCTACCTGCGGATTATCATCAATAGCCCCTTTATAGCGAACCGCAAACCCATCACCGGTGGGCTGGAGTAGCACTACTTCGGGAGTTTTAGTGGCTCCAAGCATAGCGCTAACTTTCTGTCCATCGTCGGTAAAGAGGGGGGTATCGGCCCCGCCTGTAGCTTTAATTTTCAGTTTCTCCGCATCGCCCATGTCAGTGCTGGCTTCCAGGTTGATGGGGGCGTTGACGAATAGAAACTCTACTCCTTTGGCAGTGTACTCATTACTGAGGGCACCCAAACGGCTCTGATATAGCTTGGAGAAAGCACACGTTGG
>NZ_JZIR02000131.1:0-543 GCF_000961955.2 Hymenobacter sp. AT01-02 | reverse complement strand
GGGTTGGTGCTCCACATGCCGGCTTCCTTGATGAAAATACGACGGTTGAGCTTCAGCTGAGAAATGATGAACTCTGCCAAGTCCTCGGGTTGCATTACCTTCTCGGGGTTGCCGTCGGTGAGCTTGTTGTTGATGGCTAGCTCGGTGGCTACCGTGCTGGGCGTTAGGGCCGTCACGCGGATGTTATGTTTGCGCACCTCCTGCATCAACGACTCTGTGAGGCCCATGATAGCAAACTTGGAAGCACTGTAGGCGCTGGTGGTTGCGGCACCCCGCTGGCCAGCAGTAGAGGCAATATTGATGATGTCGCCGGTTTCGCGGGCAATCATTTGAGGTAGCACGGCCCGCGTGGCGTAGTAGGTACCCATCAGGTTTACCTGAATGATCTTCTCCCATTCGGCGGGGTCCATATCAACCAGCTTGGCGAAGGTGCCAATGCCCGCATTATTGATGAGAATATCAATGGTACCTAGTGTGGTAGCGGCTTGCGCTACGGCGGCCTCCACGGCGGTGCGGTCAGCTATATCGGCCGTTACTACCACG
>NZ_JZIR02000130.1:0-1017 GCF_000961955.2 Hymenobacter sp. AT01-02 | reverse complement strand
CGGAGTCGTTTGTATTTGCTCCCGTAACGAAGCTAGGCAAATACTCAACGGACGACGCCTTCTTACAGCAGCATATCGATGCTATCCTGGCCCTGCCTTTGGTAGACAAAGAAGCTATTCGTGCTCGTAACTTCCGGGTAGTAGTAGATGCTGTGAATTCTACAGGCGGCTTTGCTGTACCTATGCTTCTAGAGCAGCTGGGCGTAGAGATTATTGAAAAACTATTTTGCGAGCCTACCGGTGATTTTGCTCACAACCCTGAGCCGCTACCAGAAAATCTGCGTGATATTGCCCGAGTGCTGGAGAAAGGCTCCTTTGACGTGGGTATCGTAGTAGATCCTGATGTGGATCGTTTGGCGTTGGTGAACGAAGACGGTACTATGTTCGGAGAAGAGTATACGCTAGTGGCCGTGTCCGACTATGTGTTGCAGCAGAATGGAGGCGGCAACACGGTTAGCAACCTAAGCAGTACTCGTGCCCTGCGTGATGTAACCGAGAAGCATGGGGGAAGCTACGCCGCCGCTGCCGTTGGAGAGGTAAACGTGGTGAACAAGATGAAGGAAACCAACGCCGTAATTGGTGGTGAGGGTAACGGGGGCATCATATACCCCGAGCTTCACTACGGACGTGACTCGTTGGTAGGAATTGCGCTTTTCCTGAGCCACTTGGCGAAAAGTGGACTAACAATGACGCGGTTGCGGGCTTCGTACCCGAACTACTTCATCTCCAAAAATAAGATTGAACTCACGCCGGAAATTAACACCGATACGGTGCTGGTACGGATGCAAGAGCGCTACGCCAAGCAGCCAATCAATACGGTAGACGGTGTTAAGATTGAGTTCGATAAAGAATGGGTGCACCTACGCAAGTCTAACACCGAGCCTATCATTCGCATCTATGCTGAATCGGACTCTAACGCTACGGCCGACCATTTAGCTAATAAAATAATTGGCGACATAAAAGAAATTATCAACCAGTAAGGCAAAACCACTTTGCACCCGCTTAGTTGTCATTAAA
>NZ_JZIR02000013.1:0-16935 GCF_000961955.2 Hymenobacter sp. AT01-02 | reverse complement strand
GCGCCGGCGAGTCGTGGCACGGCATGGTGCAATACACCCTCGACCAAGAGTTGAGCGGCATCGAAAACCTGTCCTTGATTCCAGGTACAGTGGGCGCGGCGCCTCTGCAAAACATTGGTGCTTACGGAGCCGAACTCAAGGATACCTTTGACCACTTAGAGGCCCTGGAAATCAGCACTGGGCAGCTGCGCACGTTTTCGGCAGCCGAGTGTGGCTTTGGCTACCGCGAGAGTGTATTCAAAGGCCCCCTGAAAAATCAGTATATCGTGACGGGGGTAGTATTGCGCTTACATCGCCAGGCCCAGCCCAACGTGAGCTACGGAGCCATTAAAACCACGCTCGAAGACTTGGGCATTGGGGGTGAGCCCACGCCGCGCCAAGTAAGCGAGGCTGTGATGCATATTCGGCGCAGCAAGCTCCCGGACCCTGCTCAGATTGGCAACGCGGGTTCCTTTTTCAAAAACCCGGAGGTTTCGCAGGCCAAATTTGATGAGCTGAAAGCCCAGTACCCCGAGGTGCCGGGCTACCCCGTGCCTGGGGGTGTGAAGGTGCCGGCTGGGTGGCTGATCGAGCAGTGTGGCTGGAAGGGTATGCGGCGCGGCGCCCACGGCGTACACGATAAGCAAGCGCTAGTACTCGTTAACCATGGGGGCGCACAGGGACAGGACATCCGCGAGCTGGCACACGACATTATTACCTCGGTACGCGAGAAGTTTGGAGTGGAGCTGCACCCCGAAGTGAATATTTTCTAAGCTCACTGTTGCCAAGTCTGCACGCAAACCGGCCTGTTTACTGTGAAGTAGGCGGGCCGGTTTTGTGCAGTACTCCCTCGGCCTACTTGCTCGTGCATCAGCCTGAGCTTAGCCTATCCAGACATTGCTCTCGAGTTCAGGTGTAGTGACCTCTCCTCTGAAACCAAGATAGTTGCCGCCGTCTTTCACTGTTTCTTCTTTCTACCTGTCTTTTTACTGCATGAAACACTTTACTCTCTGGACTGTACTCGCGCTGCTGCTGGTTTTTGGGCCAGCACGTGCGCAAACGGCCATTAGCATTGCGCAAGCCCGGGCTCAGGCGCCCGCCTATGGCACCTCGGGCGCCAGCGTAACCCTCCGCGGCGTGGCTACCAACGGGCCGGAGCTGGGCGTTATTCGCTACATCCAGGATGGCACGGCCGGCATTGCTGTGTACTCCACCGCCCTCACCGCCAACGTGCGCCCGGGCGACTCCATCGTCGTGACGGGCACCCTGAAGGACTACAACGGGCTTCTAGAGCTGGACCCCGTATCGTCGCTGACGGTAGTGCCGGCAACCGCCCTCTACCCACTCCCGTGGTCTTTACCTCTGCTAATGCGGCGGCGGCCTACGCCGAGCAATACGAAGGCCAACTGGTGAAGCTGACAAATGCCACTACCGTAACAACGACGGCCGGCGCCGCCGTAACGGCTTTTGCGAGTACTACCTACCGCATCAGCAACAACGCTACCACCGTCATGTACGTGAATGCGGCCTCCACTGGGCCCGATGGCCTGATTGGCAAGCCGTCGCCCACAGGCACGTTCGACGTGGTAGGCATCATGAGCCAGTTTACCCGCACGGCAGGAACCACCGGCTACCAGTTGCTGCCCCGCCTCTACGCCGACTTTCAGCAGGGCCTCACTCCCAATATCGTTAGCGCCCCTACCACCACCAATATTACTACGTCGGGCTTTACGGTAAACTTCCGGACCCAGAATGCGGGTACTACCAAGCTGGAATATGCCGCGTCAGCGGGTGGCCCGTTTACGGCCCTAACCAGCGCAACCAGCACCACTCAGCATAGTTTAACTATCAGCGGCTTACAGCCCGCCACGGTGTATTACGTCAAGGCTAGCAGCACCAA
Organism: Hymenobacter sp. AT01-02; assembly: GCF_000961955.2. Lineage (NCBI taxonomy): Bacteria > Pseudomonadati > Bacteroidota > Cytophagia > Cytophagales > Hymenobacteraceae > Hymenobacter > Hymenobacter sp. AT01-02. Next base: position 15,056 of record NZ_JZIR02000013.1, on the reverse strand, counting down.
TTCGGTGGGCTTGTCTGAGTCGCGGGTGCTTCCCATGATTACAGCTTCCCAATCGACGGGGAAGATGCGCACCTATTTCACAAACCCAGTGAATACTACCCTGGCGTTGCCGGGCAACACGGCTACCTACCTAGCCAACGGGGCCGTGGCCGATACCATTGCGCGCTACATCAGCCGCGCCCAGCAAACCCTAGACATTGCGGTGTACAATTGGAACAGCCCGGTTATTCTGGCAGCGGTGAATGCGGCGCAGGCTCGGGGCGTGCAGGTGCGGGTGATTTATGAAAACGATAACACCAACGCCAGTATTAGTGGCCTGAATGCAGCTATTCCGCGCATTGGTCGCCAAACCACGCAGAACATCATGCACAATAAGTTTGTGGTGATTGACGCCAACAGCACTACCCCCAACCAACCGTGGGTTTGGACGGGCTCTACCAACTGGACGCCCGCACAGCTCAGCACCGACCGCAACAACTCCCTTGCCATCCAAGACCAGTCGCTGGCGCGGGTGTACACCATAGAGTTCAACGAAATGTGGGGCGGCGGCACACAGACCACGGCCGTATTCGGCTCCCGCAAAACCGACAACACTCCCCACTACCTCAACATCGGGGGCAAGTCAGTGGAATCGTGGTTCTCGCCCACTGACAACGTGAACGGGCGCCTGATTGAAACAGTGGCTACGGCCGACAACGACCTCCATATTGCCACCATGCTCATCACGCAGAGCGATATTGCCCGCGCCATCCGCGACCAGGTGCAGCTCAAGGGCATTGCTAGCTGCACGGAAGTACTACTCGATGATACAACGAGCAGCGCAGCCTCGGGCAGCGTGTTCCGCACCATTAAAACGGCCGTTGGCAACCGCATCTTGGTCAACAAGCTCAGCGGCATCATGCACCACAAATATGCCATCGTTGATGCCGGCGCGTCGCAATCAGATCCGTTGGTGTTTGTGGGCTCGCACAACTGGAGCCTCTCGGCCAACACGGAAAATGACGAGAACACCCTGGTTGTACACGATGCTCTGATAACAAACCAGTTCTACCAGGAGTTTGCCCGGCGCATCGCCGATCAGAATGCCGGCGTGAGCGTGTGTAGCCTAGTGTTAGCCAACAAAACAGCCGTGCAACAAAGCGCCGTGCACGTGTATCCCAACCCCACCAGCGGCTCCTTCCAGCTGCGCATGCACTCAGATAAGGCGCGCTCGGCCCGCGTGGTGCTGCGCGATGCTACCGGCCGCATAGTACTCGACCAAACCAAGACCCTGAACGGCCAGGAAGTAAGCGTAGATGCCTCCTCCTTACGTGCTGGCTTGTACCTTGTGCAAATTGAAACAACCGAATCGACCCAGATTAGCCGAGTTGTAGTTCAGTAGCACGTACACCAGTAAATAAAAAAGGCTCCCAATACTGGGAGCCTTTTTTATTTACTGGTGTACTGATGCAGAGTATGCATTATTGGGCTTTCCTGAGCACTAAGCATTTGCTTATGACGCTGATCTGGATACACACACGTAGCACTGCTAGAGGGAGCTAGCTTACTTCCAGCGGCGTTGGGCCCAGGCCTGCCGTTGTTCGGCGTCCTGAAACGTCCAAGCTACCAAGCGACTGGCTTTCTGTCCCTGGGTCATATCAATAGTTTTGACCTCCGTGGCGCCGGCCTGTTGCAAGAAGTAATGGGCACTAAGCAGGGTTTGTTTTTTAGAAACCAGAGAAGTAAACCACAATACCCGCCCAGCCAATGGCTTGCTTTGGGCTACCATCCGACGCAAGAAGCCTTCTTCCCCGCCTTCACACCAAAGCTCGTTGTTCTGCCCCCCGAAGTTTAGCACAGGCTCCGGTGCCTTGGCGTACCCGAGGTTGCGGTTCTTGCGCTGACTACCGGCTGCCGCCTCGGCCGCCGAGGTATGAAACGGCGGGTTGCACACCACTAAATCAAACTCCTCGCGCGCCTTCACAATACCCTCGAAGATGTAGTCCGCGTGCGTTTGGTGGCGGATGTCGATACGGCCGCGCAGCACAGGGTTTGCTTCTACCATGTGCCTAGCCACCCGAATAGCGACAGGGTCAATATCGGACCCCACGAAGCGCCAGCCGTACGTCCGCGTCCCCACAATGGGGTACACGCAGTTGGCGCCTACTCCTACGTCGAGCACGTGCACACCCTTATCGCGCGGTATCACGCCACCGTGCTCAGCGGCCAGCAAGTCGGCGGCGTAGTGGAGGTAGTCGGCCCGGCCCGGAATGGGTGGGCAGAGGTAGCCAGCGGGCACGTCCCACTGCGCTACCCCATAAAACTGCTGAAGCAACGCCTGATTCAGCGCTTTCACCGCCGCTGGGTTGGCGAAGTCGATGCTGTCGTCGCCCGTAGGATTAGGCACTACAAAAGCGGCCAGTTCCGGTCGGATACTGGTTAGCTGGTCGAAGTCGTAGCGGGCGGCGTGAAGGTTGCGGGGGTGCATAAAGTATTGGATTCAAGGGAAAAGAAGAACCCGTCGCGGGGTTCGCAACGGGTTCTGGCAATGCAAGATGGTACTATTTCAGCACAGCTACCGTGGCGCCATCACCGCCGCGGTCGGCGTGCTCATCAGCCACGCTGGCTACTTCGCGCGTGCGGTGGAGGTAGTCGCGCACCACTTGGCGCAATACCCCGTTGCCGCGGCCGTGCAGGATCTTGATTTCCGACACGCCCAGCATCACGCGTCGTCCACGTAGGCCATGATTCTGTTCAGGGCATCTTCTGCCCGCTCCCCGCGCAAGTCCAGCGTGGTGTTGAAGCCCGACATACGCCCCGTAATGTCCAGCGTGGCGTGCTGAGCCGGCGCTTTACGAGCAGCTTCCTTCTCCCGCTCCCGAATCTCGGAGCGCGTGAGCTTTTCCAGCTGACTTACTTTCACAATGGTTTTCAGGCCGCCAAAGGAAACCTCTGCCGTTTTGCCTTTCACACTCATAATCTCACCGTGCCCTTCCTGGCCCAGCAGCGCTACCTTGTCGCCGGGCTTAAGGGTATTCGGGTCGGCTAGCTCTCGAGTGCCGCGGGCTTTCGGCGGTTCTATCTGCAGCTTTTCCCGCACGAAGGTATCCAGCTTGCCGCGGGCTTCCTTGGTGCGCTCCTTTTCAGCCTGACCCAGGCGAATTTCCTGGATGGTAGCTTCAATTTGCTGATTCGTGTCCTTGAGCAGCATTTTCGCCTTGGCCTTGGCTTCGCGCAGCACATCAAGGGTGGTGTCGTCGAGGTACTTCTTAAGGTCTTGGTAGTCCTGGGCGGCTTTCTTCATGCGCCGCTCCTGTTTGGCCGCTTCGGCAGTGCGCTGCTCAAGCTCGGTTTTTTCCTTTTCCAAGCCTTCCAGCAGCCGGTCGTAGCGAATTTTATCTTTACCAACCAGTTGGGTAGCACGCTCCACAATGTCCTTGGGCAAACCAATTTTGCGGGCAATTTCGATGGCAAAGCTTGACCCAGGCTTACCTGTTTCGAGACGATAGAGGGGCTGCAGTTTTTCGGGGTCGTAGCGCATGGCCCCGTTAATGATGCCCGCCGTACGCTCGGCGTAGTTTTTCAGGTTGGTGTAGTGGGTAGTGATGACCCCGAAAGCCCGGGCGCGGTTGAGCTGCTCCAGCACGGCCTCGGCAATAGCGCCGCCCAGGCTGGGCTCGGTGCCCGTACCAAATTCGTCAATCAGCACCAAGCTGCGCTTGTTAGCCAGGGTCACGAACTGCTTCATACTCAGCAAGTGAGATGAATACGTACTCAGGTCGTTTTCCAAGCTCTGCTCGTCACCGATATCTAGGAAGATATCCTCGAACACGCCCGACTCAGACTCCTCGCCGGCCGGAATAAGCAAGCCGCACTGCAGCATATACTGCACTAAGCCTACCGTCTTCATGCTCACTGACTTACCACCGGCATTGGGTCCCGAAATCAGCAGAATGCGCTGTTCGGGATTCAGCTCGATGTCCAGGGGTACTACCTCGCGCGCATCGTCTTTGGCGTGGGCCTGGAAGGTGAGGTACAGGAGCGGGTGTCGCACGCGGTGCCAGCGAATCAGCGGACGAGGATTCAACACTGGCAGCGTAGCTTCCAAACGACGCGCTAATTGCGCCTTAGCCCGAATAAAGTCCAGCAGCCCCAAGTATTGGTAGGCCTTGCGTAAGTCGGGAATATGGGGGCGTAAGTGGGCCGTGAGCTGGGTCAGAATGCGCACCAACTCGCGCTGGTAGGCATTTTCCAGGTCCTTGATGTCGTTGTTCAGCTCGAAGACAGCTTCCGGCTCAATGTACACCGTCTGTCCCGTAGCCGACTCATCATGGATGAGGCCTTTCACGCGGCGCTTGTGCTCGGCAATAACTGGCAGCACCAAACGGCCACCCCGAATAGTCGGCTCAGAGCCCTCAGGCACCCAACCTTCCTGGCGGGCATGGCGCAGAATACCCGCAATTTGCTTGCGCAGCAGCCCCTGCCGGTTAATCAGCTCTTGGCGCAGCTGGCTCAGCAGCGGCGACGCGTTATCGCGCACCTGGCCTTCGTCGTCCACCACCTTGTCCAAGGCAGCTAGCAGGTTGCGGTCTACCTGCACCCCAATGCCTAGCAAACGCAGCGTAGGGTACAGATTTTCCTCGGCATGGGTAAAGAAGCTGAGCGCCTCGCGAATGGTGCGCAGGCTCATTTTCACGGCGAAAAACGCCGCTACGTCCAAGTAAGAACCGGGAATATTGGCGCGCACCAAATGCTGGTGCACATCGTGGTAGTGTTGGCTCGGAAAGTCGGCCCCGCTATTCAGCAGCTGGCGAAATTCGTCGGTTTGCAGTAGGAGCTTGTGAAGCTGGTCGTGCTTTGTCTGGAAGGTCATCTTGGCCACAAACTGCCGACCTAGTGCACTCAAGCACAGGCCTTCCAGCATTTCACGCAGCTGCGCGAAACCTATTTTTTGCTCAAAATTCTGAGGAAGAATCAAATCAGGTATTCCTTGTGTAGGACTGTATATTCGGAAGGGAATGCGAAGATAAACACTTCGCACGTGGGGAAAGATTCAATAAATTACATGTAATACATGGGCCCTTGCTTCATATTTATTTGGTGCCTCAGGCGGGCAGTGTCTTACAACATTTTTGCCAGTGAGGCACCTGCCCACATGGATAGTGTGCTGCTTACATCTCCCCTTCCACTCCCAGTCCAAACAGCGCAAAGTCATACTTCACGGGGTCCAGCGGGTCGAAGCTGCGGAGGTGGGCGGTAAGGTCCTCGGCGGCTAGCCAATCTACTTGCTTACGCTCAAGCAGCCCCAGGCGACGGGCCACGCGCTCCACGTGCACATCGCAGGGGCAGATGAGGTCGGCGGGTGAAAGACGCTGCCAGAGGCCAAAGTCTACGCCGCGGGTGTCGGGGCGTACCATCCAGCGCAAGTACATGTTCACGCGCTTGCAGGCCGAGCCGCGGGCCGGGGTGGCTACGTGCTTACGGGTGCGCTGAGGTGCATCCGCTAGGCTGAAGAACAAGTTGTGGAAGTTCTCTAACCTTTCTTTCTGGGTGCTACCCACGAGAAAAGCATCTTCTAAGGTATCGTGCCCGGCGTAAAACCAACGCAGCCAGTGCACAAAATACAGTAAGTCTGTGTCGCAGAAGGTACGATGACAAAAGCCCAGTAGGCCTTTTAGGTCATCGTCGTGGTGTTGAGTAATAAACTGGTAGGGCGCATTGTCCATGCGGCGCATTAGTTCTAAGCATTTGCTGATGATGGTGGGGCGCCGCCCCCAGGCCAACAAGGCGGAAAATAAGGCGCTAATTTCAATATCCTGCCGCTGGGAAAAACGGTGCGGAATGCTGATGGGGTCGGCTGAAATAAAGGTGGGTTGGTCGTAATGCAGATATTTCTCGTCGAGGAGGGTGCGGACCTGGGCGTGGTTCATAATGGCAAACAAAAGGGAGAGGCGGGGCTGCTGGCCTAGCTAACGCAGAACAACAGTCTCACCTCTCCCTGTTTGGTACTGGGGTCGAAGGTTAGGGGACGTAGCTGGTTTCCACCCGGAAGCGTTGGTCGGGAGTAGCTAGGCGCTGTACGGCTTTCTTGGACAGGCGTACGAGCACGTTGGAATTTTCACCCGTGTCGGGCAGCTTGCCAATTACGCGCACGTACACCGACTGCCCGTTCATGATATTGCGCACCTGCATGATAGTACCTACGGGGGCAGTTTTGTGCAGAGCTAGGTATTTATCGGAGGCGTCCGTGGGAATGACCATAGCCAACCCATTTTCTGACACGCGGCGCACAATTTCGTTGGCACGTTCGGGCGCCCGCTCTCGGTCGTCCTCGACAGGTGTGGTGGGAGTAGGAGCCGGAGCCGCCTCCCGGGCCCGCTCACGCGCTTCCCGTTCCCGGGTTTCGCGCGCTTCCCGCTCGCGCTCAGCCGTATCATCGGCTCGCTCAGGGCGAGTAGCCGGGCGCGGAGCTGCTGCAACTGGGGCGGCGGGCTCGGGACGGGTAGCAGGGGCACCTGCCACAATTATGGTTTCGCCAAGACGCACATTGTAGCTGGTAGTTACCCCATTCAGGCGGGCCAGCTCGGCGGGAGAAGTGCCAAACTTGCGGGCAATAGAGAAGAGCGTTTGGCCTGCTTCCACTTTGTACACGCGGTTGCCGCGGGCATCAGTAGGCAGGCTGCGAGTAGCTGTAGTGGGAGCGGCTGTGGCAGCCGGGCGGGTACTGGCCGGAGCTGTCATCACTACCCGGTTGCGGGGTACCAACACTATCTGGTTGGTAACCAGTGCGCCTTTTAAGCTGGGGTTAGCTTCCACAATTTGCTCTACCGGCACTTTGTAGCGGCGAGCCAACCCATAAAGCGTTTCGCCGGGTGCCACGCGGTGCTTAATCAGCATTTTGTTGTTGCGGTACTCCACGCCAATAGAATCGGGCGGGGCTACCGGCCGCGGCGCCGCCAACGCAGAGAAACCAGAAAATACAAACGCAGCAGATAGCAACGAGAATCGGGACATACAAGAAAAGCGCAAAGCAACAGGCACTGACAATACAACCTGCGCTGTATCTCACCTGCATAAATACTGCCGAAAGTTACGCATTCCTACCTAGTAGCCGCTGTGTTAAACCAGGCTTCCCAGATTTTATTGGTGGATTCTGAGATATTTTTGGCTTAGCTGCGTGCCGGCTATGATTCATGGGAGAATGAGCTACCTACTGGCTTTCAAGAAGTAGTAGTTCAGTAGCCCCAGGTCAGCATCGAAACGTGCTAGTTTTTCCCGTTTTTTGTGGCTTCCACCCTGCTGCTCTTTCTCTATGCACGCCATCGGCATTATTCCCGCCCGCTACGCCTCTACTCGTTTACCAGGCAAGCCCCTCATTGATTTAGGCGGCAAATCCATGATTCAGCGAGTAGTGGAACAAGCTCAAAAGTCGAGCCTCAGCCGCGTAATAGTGGCCACTGATGATGAGCGAATTTATGCCCACGTCATCGCATTTGGGGGCGAGGCCGTGCTGACGGCTGCTAACCACCCCAGCGGCACCGACCGAGTACGCGAAGCCTACGAACAGCTGCACACCGATGCTGACTGCATCATCAATATTCAGGCGACGAGCCATTCATCCATCCAACCCAGATCGATGCCTTGGTAGCGTTGTTTGCCCGACCTAATCCTCCGCAACTGGCTACGCTGGTTAAGCCCGTAGTGAGTGACGAGGAATTGTTCAGCCCCCACCTTCCTAAGGTGATTCTGGATACCCAGGGCTACGCCATGTATTTTAGTCGGCACCCCCTGCCCTACCAGCGCCAGTACCCTTCTGCCGACTGGCTGCTGCACCACCGCTACTTGCGCCACATTGGCCTTTACGCCTACCGGCCAGATGTGCTCCGGGAAATCACGCAACTGCTGCCTTCGCCATTGGAGCTGGCCGAAAGCCTGGAGCAACTGCGCTGGCTGGAACACGGCTACCGCATTCTGACAGCCGAAACGGAGCTGACTACCCTGGGCATCGACACCCCAGAGGATGTGGAGAGAGCCTTGGTTCAGCTAAAAATAGAAAGCTAAGCTTTCTGGCCGCTGGTTTCACCGGCTGCTTTTCCTACTACATGCTGCTCGGCAGTATCCTGGCGCTCCTCTTTCATCTCCCGCGACAGGAAGAAGTTCAACGCCGTTCGGATAACAGCTACGGCCCCCAACTTGCCGATTTGGTCCCAACTGGGAGCTATGGCCGTGGAAAGGATATCGGCTCCAAGCTGAAATTCCAAGGCCAGGGCCAAGTAGCGAGCCAACGTGAGCCGAATAGCGGTGAAGTCGGCGGTGCGACGGGCTACAAGGGCCTTCAGAAACAGCCCCGCCGCCAGCACTATCCCCAGCGCAATAGTGAGGGCCCCAATGGTTTCAACCCCAAGCTTCAGCCACTGCACTACGGAGACTACACCGGCTTCGGCCTGAGAAAATAACGTAACTGATTCGGTCGGCATCCTTTGTTTATGAGGTAGTAGGCGTAGTGGTGCGTGTAAGTCGGGACAAGATGTAGGTAGAGCCGCGCTGCACAATTACCAGCACCACTACTAGGCCTACTGCCAGCCCAAATAGCAGCAAGTTCCCCTCGCCGCTACCGGCCCGAAAGGCAAAGTTGAGCCCCGTGGATACGGCCGGCGGGTGCATAGCATCTAGCGCAATCATGAGCAGGATACTGAGTACCATGGCTAGGGCCGCACTTACGTAACCCGGACCTACCAGGGCGTGCAGCACAAACCCAATACTAGCCGCGCCCAACTGACTGATGGCGAGCGTGCGGGCACTATTGGTACGGTGGCCGGGGTCGAGGTAAATTAGAAAGGCACTGGAGGCCAGGGAGGCAAACAGCAGGCGCTGGTTGCTCAGCAACTCCAGCAACCAAAGCATAAGCAGCACCGTGGCGGTGGGAAGCAAAGCCAACAGTAGCTCACCGCGCCGCCCCAGGCTTCGGCGGCCCGAAGCCGAAGCAGGGGTATCGGCGAGCGGCTGAGCAGTGGTAGGGGTCGAATTTGGCATTATGACTCCTACGCAGCATCACCCAGTGGGGTGCACTAAGGCAGTACCAACTTGGCTAGCCGCCTGCCTTTTTGGCTTTGTAGCCTTTCTCAATCAAGACTGCCAGTACTTTGTCTCGAAAGTCGCCTTGGATGATGATTTCGCCGTCTTTGGCGTTGCCGCCTACGCCACACTTTGTTTTCAGAAGCTTGCCTAGGTCTTGCAGATCAGCGTCCTGACCTACAAAGCCAGTAACAAGCGTGACCTGTTTGCCGCCGCGGGCTTTTTTGTCCAGCTGCACACGTAGGTTTTGCTGCTGAGGCGGCAGCGTAGCAGCAGTTTCTTCGCCCGTGTGCTGGTACTCAAAATCGGGGTTGGTGGAGTACACCACGCCTTCCCGGCGTTTTTTATCGGCTTTCATGCGAGTAAGTTGTAAGCTTGTGAGCAAGGCGCGTTGGGTAGGGGGCCAGTATTCACCCATCACCACCCAGGACGCTCAATGCGCACACTGCACAGTGTTGTTGTTTGCGTCAGTTGGCTACTTCCAGCGCCAATGGCGTTAGTTCTACTTCAAAACGAGTGGCGTCGGTTACGTAGTCGCCATCCACATGGAAACCCAACGGGGCTGCTGACTGCACCAGAATGTGGCGGCTGGTATGATATACGGCTGCCCCTGAAGTAGCCAACGTCCCGAGGGCGAGGCCTACACCAACCCGCAGGGCCCGCGTGAAAGGTAGTTGATCAATCAGGCATACGTCCAGCAGCCCATCCTGAATATTAGCCTGCGGAGCAATGTAGGCGTTGTTGCCATACTGGGCAGCATTGGCAAAAGCCAGCACGTAGCAGTGGGTATCCAGTAGCTGCTCCCCATTTAAGGTTATTTGCACCGGCGTAGGGCGGTAGCGGCGGTACTCGCGCAAGGATATTTTCACGTACGTTTTCAGTCCTCGCGTGCCCGCCTGGGCAAACATCTTGCTTACGTGCGCATCAAACCCCAGCCCCGCGGTGCAGAAGAACGGCCGACCGTTGATGCGTCCGACATCAATGCGCTGAAACGTGGGGGCGCAAGCCCGAGCCACTGCGCCCGGCAAGTCTAGGGGTAGTCGTAAGTGGCGGGCTAAGCCATTGCCCGAGCCACGCGGCACAATTCCTAACGCTGCCTCGGTGCCCAGCAGGCCGCGCGCTACCTCATTTACAGTGCCATCGCCACCCACGGCCACCACTACCCGGAAGCCTTGCTGCGCCGCCTGCCACGCCAGCGCTTCGGCGTGGCCAGCGTGCTGCGTAAGTCGGACCTCGAACGTGGCACCGGCGGCCGTCGCGTAGCGCGTCAGCAGGGCTGGCACGTCTTGGGTGCGGTTAGTACCGGAAGTGGGGTTCAGAATAAAACAAATGCGCACGAGCGGTGACGTATGGTACCAAGGGAAATAGCGGGCGTCAAAGATAGCGCGTACCGGGTATGCCGCCCTAAAAAAGACCGCCTGCCTGGTTTCCCAGGCAGGCGGTCTTTAAGTCAGAAAGCCAGAAAGCTTAGCCGTTCATTTTCTCGCCCAACTTCTGGATGAGGTCAGCGGTGCGGGTAGAGTAGCCGGTTTCGTTGTCATACCAACCTACCACCTTCACCAGCGTACCGTTGGCCGAAGTCAACTGCGAGTCGAAGATGCACGAGTGGGGGTTACCTACGATGTCAATGCTCACCAGCGGATCGGTGCTGTACTCCAGGATGCCTTTCAGCTCACCTTCGGCAGCCTTTTGCACGGCTTCGTTGATTTGCTCCTTCGTAACTTCTTGCTTCAAGATTACGGTCAGGTCGGTGGTAGAGCCGTCTGGAATAGGCACGCGCATGGCGATACCATCCAACTTACCCTTCAACTGGGGCAGTACCAGACCTACGGCTTTGGCAGCGCCAGTGCTGGTAGGAATGATGCTGTAGGCAGCAGCACGAGCACGACGCAGATCTTTGTGAGGCGCGTCCTGCAGGTTCTGGTCAGAGGTATACGCGTGTACCGTGGTGATGTAGCCCTTCTCAATGCCGAAAGCATCGTCGAGCACCTTCGCCATGGGAGCCAAGCAGTTAGTCGTGCACGAAGCGTTGGAAAGGATGGTTTCCGCGCCCGTCAGGATGTCTTCGTTTACGCCGAGTACTACGGTAGGAATGTTGCCGGTAGCAGGAGCCGAGATAACTACTTTCTTGGCACCAGCGGTGAGGTGCTGACCAGCACCTGCCTCGTCAACGAAGCGGCCGGTTGACTCCAGCACCACGTCAACGCCCATGTCGCCCCAGGGCAACAGCTTGGGGTCGCGCTCAGCAAGAGCAGCAATGCGCTGGCCATTTACGGTCAGGCTTTCCTCGTCGTACGCCACAGTACCGTTGAAACGGCCGTGGATAGAGTCGTACTTCAGCAGGTGAGCCAGGGTCTTGTTATCCGTCAGGTCATTGATAGCCACAACTTCCACGTTGTCGCGCTGAAGCAGGGCCTTGAACGTCAGGCGGCCAATGCGGCCGAAGCCGTTAATGGCAACTTTGATTTTAGCCATAAGAATGGGGAAATGGGAGTTTATCGGTCCGGGAGGGCCGGGTGAAAACGCGAGCGAAGGTACAGGGCTCCGCTAACATCGCCAAATAAGATAGCCATACGAAATCCAGGCGTTGGGGTAGAATTTTTTTTCGCCTGACAATCAGCCTCTTTTTTCGTCTTCGCAGGTTTTTTACCAACACCCTCTTGCGCTGAATCTATCGGGCTGTATCTTTGCACCATCAAAACGAAACAAGGCCGCTTAATCTGGTCCGTTCGTCTAGGGGTTAGGACAGTAGATTTTCATTCTACCAACAGGGGTTCGATTCCCCTACGGACTACACGCCTCGTTTTGAAAAAAGGCCTCTGCATTACTGCAGAGGCCTTTTTTATTACCTGTTTCTTCTGAGCCAAGCCAGCTGCGCCGCGCTTAGTAGCGGCCCTATTAAAGACCTATGGCGGTTTTTCTGACCCGAGGTAGGGCTAGCTACCGGTGCCGCTACAATAGTGCTTTCAATCGTAGCGGCACCGGCTAGCCTTATTTAGCGGCGTTTTTCTCGGTAATGAGACGTAACGTAGCGGGCTTTACTCCTTTGCCCGTTACTTTCAACTCCACCGGGCCAGCCTTATCCGAGGCCTGCACGGTAGCTACCAATTGGCCGTGGAAGGCGTGCATCCGGGGCTGATGAAACAGCTCCAGACTGGTTGCGTCGCCGTTGGCTACGGCCCTGAAGCGGCCCGCACCAGTTACTTTAAACGCTAGTTCGTTGGTAGCATCGGGGCACAAGTTGCCTTGGGCGTCTTCCACCCGAGCTGTTACGTAAGCTAGGTCCTGCCCGTCGGCAGCTAAGTGGGTCTGATCAGCAACCAGCTTGATGTGGTGGGGCTTGCCCGCAGTGCGCACCTCTTCCTCCGCCACGGCCTTACCCTGCGCATCGTAGGCTACTACCTTAATGCTGCCCGGCTGGTACTTCACCTCGTTCCACATAAGGCGGTACTGAGTTTGAGGCTTATCAGAGGGCCCTTTGGTCTTACGACCCTGGCTTACACCATTTACGAACAGCTCAGCCGAGGGGTAGTTGGTGTAGCAAAACACAGGGGTCGTTTGTCCCTCACGGCCAGGCCAAGTCCAATGAGGCAGCAGGTGCAAGGTAGGTGCGGCGGTATTCCACCGGGCTCGGTAGAGATAGTACCGATCTTTGGGTAGGCCGGCGAGGTCCATAATACCGAAGTAAGAACTGTGCGAGGGCCACACTTCATCGTAGGGAGTCGGCTCGCCCAAGTAATCGAAGCCTGTCCATACAAACTCGCCCAATACGTAGGGCAGCGCATCCTGCTTCACAAATTCCTCGTCAGGCGTCTGCGACCACACGCAGGCCTCCAAATCGTAGGACGATGACTGGTTATCGGGGTATTTCTTTTGTTTAGCTAGCTCTACCGGAAACTTGTACACCCCGCGGCTGCTCACGGTAGAAGCCGTTTCGGAGCCGAGCAAGAACCCTTGAGGCAGTTTATCGTTGGCTTCCTCGTAGCGGTGAGGTTTGTAGTTGAAGCCAGCAATATCGAGTACCGAAGCGAAGTTGTTCTTAATGGCCGCATCAATCTGGTCCATGCCGGCCGTTACGGGGCGCGAAGGGTCCTCACGGTGCACAATATCCTGGAGGCGCTTGGCAATTTTGCCGCCGCCGGGTGCGCCCTGGTCGGGAACTTCGTTGCCGATGCTCCACATAATTACGCTCGGGTGGTTTCGGTCGCGGTGCACCATGTTCACGAGGTCCTTCTCCGACCACTGATCAAAGTACTGGCTGTAGCCATTTTTTACCTTGGGTGTCTTCCATTCGTCAAACGATTCTACCATGAGCATGAAGCCCATTTCGTCGCAGAGAGTGACTAGCTCTGGGGCTGGCATGTTGTGAGTAGTGCGAATGGCATCGCAGCCCATGTCCTTCAGAAGGACTAGCTGACGGCGTAGGGCAGCCGTATTTACAGCAGCGCCCAAGGGGCCCAAGTCGTGGTGATTACATACACCCTTAAACTTGCGCACCTGCCCGTTCAGCGAAAAGCCTTTGCCAGCTTCAAATTTGAATGAGCGAATACCAAAGGGCGTGCGGTACTCGTCTTTCAACTCATTGCCGGCGTACAGCTTAGAGGTGGCCGAATACAGCACGGGCGTTTCCGGCGACCAGAGCTGGGGAGTTTTCACCACCAAGTTTTGCTCGAACTCCTGGCCGTCGGTGGCCGTGAGGGTGGTGCTGGTAGTGGCTACCACCTGCCCCGCAGCATCCCGAATTTCGGTTTCAAGGCGCAGGGGCTGGAAGGTATTGCCGGGCGTAGCTACTTGCGTGCGCAGCTTCACCTTGGCAAAGTTGGCGTTGATTTCGGGGGTAGTGAGGTAGGTACCCCACACCGGAATGTGTACGTCGTCGGTGATCAGCAGGTGCACATTGCGGTACAGCCCGGCACCAGGGTACCAGCGCGAGGCTTCAGCTTGGTTGCGCAGACGAACTGCTAGTACATTGTTGCCACCCGCTTGCAGGGCATCGGTAATGTCGCAGGAGAAGGAGTTATAGCCGTAAGCCCAGGCGCCTACTTCCTTGCCGTTCACAAATACGTGGGCGTCGCTCATGGCACCATCGAACAGTAGCACTGCCCGCTTGCCCGGCCCGAAGCCCGGCACGTCTAGCTGGCGGCGGTACCAGCCGGTGCCAATAAACGGCAAGCCCCCCGTGCGGCCCGATTTGGGGGTAGCTTTCTGCTCCTGGTTTTGCTCAATCTTCACCGTTTGCAGATCGTTGTTGCCATCAAAGGGACCATAAATGGCCCAGTCGTGGGGTACCTGCACTGTTTGCCAAGAGGCATCTTTATAGGTGGGCTGGGCCGCATTGGGCACATCTCCCTTGGTAAATTTCCAGTTGGTGGTAAGCAGGTATTCCCGGCGGGCCTGAGCCACAGCCGACTGGTACAAGGAGCCACTAAGAGTGAGGGCCGCGACAATAGGTAGAGCGCGGCAACGGTAGAAGGAAGAACTGAACATTCAGAAAGGAAACGAAAACAGGAAAGGCACTAGAATGCAGTAAGTATAAGGAGCTGGCGCGAACTTCCGGTTGCTTGGGCTGCGTCACTGTGCTCGGCTGGGTCCCTTGTCGGCGGTAACTCCACCTGTTTAAGGTGAGCCCAAGATCAACAGTATCAAATCAGGAGCGTTTCTGCGCTGGAGATGAGAAGGCCAAACCTAAGCTGTGCGCGCACGTGAGAAAAAAGGAGGTAAAAAAATAACGGCTAAACGCCTCCTTCTGCCGTAAGCCTATAAGTTCACCATCCAAACAGGCTCATGTCCCGAACGATTATTGTCTCAAACCGACTACCCACCAAAGTTCTCCGCACCGAAGAAAGTCTCACGTTTCAACCCAGCGAAGGCGGGTTAGCGACGGGGTTGGGCTCTATCTACCGGGAGAAGGGCAATGTGTGGGTGGGTTGGCCAGGGCTGTTCGTGGAGGATCCGGCAGAAGAGCAGCACATTACCGAGCAGCTCCAGCAGGACAGTATGGC
>NZ_JZIR02000129.1:0-1221 GCF_000961955.2 Hymenobacter sp. AT01-02 | reverse complement strand
CTACATGCATGTAAGTTACGCGAGGCCGCTACTGATTTATTGGCGTACCCACCGAATAACTTTCTGCGGCTGGGCCGGGCCGCCTACCTGCAGCAGATAATTTCCCGCCGGTATAGTAGCTGGCAACTGTAGGTCAGCGTTTGAGATACCAGCCGGTAGCAGTTGCGTGTGCACAACGCGACCCGTAAGATCTGAAATAGTTATTGGTACCGCATTTGGCAGCACCGTTGGTAACGTCAGCGTCAGGAAAGAGGCCGAGGCTGGGGCCGGGTTGGGGTAGAGAACAGCCGTGGCTTCTTCCGTAGCCAGGAGGCGTATGGCCGCTACTTGGGAGTAGGTAGCTTTGCCGTCCACGTCCTGCTGGCGCAGGCGGTAGTACAGGGTTGTATTAGCTGCCTTCACTACATCGAGGTGGGTGTACTGCTGCTGTTGGGTAGACGTGCCACGGCCTGCAACAAAGGCTACCTGCTGCCACGTTTGCCCGTCGGGGCTGCGCTCTATTCCAAAGCCTTTGTTCTTTGTTTCGGAAGCCGTAGCCCAGCTAAGTTGCACGCTCCCGGGTTGCGTAGCTGCGGCCCGGAAGCTGAGTAGCTCCACCGGCAGCGGGTTTACTTGGGGCGAAAGGGACCCAAAGGAGAAAGCGCCGTAGCCACCTACTGCCCCCTCCGATACTACCGAACCCGCGGCCAGGCTGCCTCCCAAGCTGCCATTTCCCTCCGTCAGCCACGTGCTGCCATCGTAGCGGGCTACTTGTAAGTCTGCCGAAAACTCGTCGATGCCACTGCGGATGGCGTCTTGCCAGAAGAGGCGTACGGCTACATCATCGGAGCCAGCACTGCGCGTTAGGTTCCAGTATTCAATCCGGCTTACATTATCCAGCGGTGAGGTAGTGGCAGAAACCGGGTGAGAGGCTGCTATGTATTCGGCCGTGAAGGCGGCCGTTGGTGTTGCCGGTGCCGAAATAGCCAAACGAGCCCACACCCCGTCTTTCCCGAGCGGAAACACGAAAGCAGTGCTGCCAACTTTCTGCACGGGACCGTTTACGTAAGAACCCGCCGAGCCCTCCGTACTGCTAGCCTCAGCAGTAAGTGTAAGTAGGTTGCTGGCCGTAGTAATAAGTAGCCCAGCGTTCAGGGTGAGGGTGCCGCTCAGGTTGAAAGGTGAGCCTAGCGTGATGTTTTTGCCTGTGCCATTGAGGGTTAGCTGCTGTAGCGTAGTAGC
>NZ_JZIR02000128.1:0-7319 GCF_000961955.2 Hymenobacter sp. AT01-02 | reverse complement strand
GCGCCGGGCTTTTGGGCTTTTGCGCGGCTGATAGCCAAGTTGGCTGCCGCTTCTACTACCCACTCAAAGTTCTGCTGACCTACGGAATGCACGTCGGCATCGGGGGCGGGGTTGCCAAAGTCAATAGCCAGCGGAATACCATCGCGCACGGCAAACTCTACGGTGTTGAAGTCGTAGCCCAGGCCCTGGTTGAGCTTGAGTACGTAGTCCTTCATGGTAGCTAGCAGCTTTTTGCCAGCCCCCCCCGTGGTCTTCATTTCCGTTGCGTAGCGTAGGTGAGGCTCGTTGCGCGGCTCGTAGGGCATGATGAGCACTTCCTTGCCGCCGATGCAGTAGCAGCGGAAATAATCCGTGAAGTCTACGGCCTCTTGCAGCAGCATCACGAGCTGGCCCGTTTCATCGTAAGCCCGGAAAAACTCATCGGCATTATCCAGCTTGTACACGTTCTTCCAGCCGCCGCCGGAGTGGGGCTTCATAAAGGCTGGGAAGCCAATCTTCTGGAACGCGGCCTCCCAATTCGTCCACTCCAGGTTGCGGAAGGAGTTGTGGCTGGTGTCGTGGGGACGCTCTTTGGAGGGTAGTAGTAGGGTGCGCGGCACAGGCACACCAAGCTGAACGGCCAAAGCATTGTTGAAAAACTTTTCATCAGCCGACCACCAGAAGGGGTTATTGATGACGGCGGTGCCGCCCAGCGCCGCGTTCTTTAGATAGGCGCGGTAAAAGGGTACGTCCTGCGAAATCCGGTCGATGATGACGGCGTAATCCGTTGGTACAGCTTGCTCTACCTGGTCAATGCGCAC
Organism: Hymenobacter sp. AT01-02; assembly: GCF_000961955.2. NCBI lineage: Bacteria > Pseudomonadati > Bacteroidota > Cytophagia > Cytophagales > Hymenobacteraceae > Hymenobacter > Hymenobacter sp. AT01-02. The sequence goes on along the minus strand of NZ_JZIR02000128.1, from coordinate 6,519 downwards.
AAACTCGGCCATCATTTTCGTGCCGCCAGTTTTCTCATTTACGCGGTCCACAAACGCCTGGGGAAAGGTGTTTTCTTGCCCGAAGAGGATCCCAATTTTTTTCATAAGCTACTGGCTCCGGTGCTACTAGCCGGAGAAGGTTAAGGGTGAAAGGAGAGTACGGAGGTAGCGGTTAATTAGCTGCTCCAGGCTGCTGCCAACCACAAAAAGCTGGGCAGTGCCTGGCTTCCTGGCTGTGCCGAGTAACTCAGCAAAAATCTTCTGCAAGCGCAGCCCGGTGACTTGGTTTACATGACAGAGAGGTAGTGCGGAAACATTTCGCGCCACACCGGCCAGTCGTGCGTGCCGTGGGGCCGCACATCAAGCCAGTGCCGGATGCCCTTGTTGTTCAGAATCTCAGACATTTGATAGTTGGCTTCTTTACAGAAGTCATACTCAGCGGTACCCAGCACAATGTTCATCTGATGAAAATGCTCGTTTTCAGCGTTGGGCATAAAATCGGGCGGATTATTAAAGTACAGGTTCTCATCGTAGTACCCGTCCATAAACTGGCGCATATCAAAGGCAGCGCCCATGGAAAACAGGTAGGCTACCTGCTCAGGATGGCGGAAGGCGAAGTTGAGCGCGTGGTAGCCTCCAAAGCTGCAGCCCGCTACCCCAATCTTATCTACGTGGCACTCCTGCTGCAACATAGGCACTAGCTCGTTGCTCAGCATGTGGTCGTAGCGAATGTGATTTTGTACCCGCTCGGCTGGGTGTAGGTGCTTCGCATACCACGTATGGGCATCCACACTGTCAATGCAATACAACTTGACTTTCTGGTTGTCGATAAACCACTGGACGGCCTCCACTAGCTTGAAGTCCTTGGCCTCATAGTAGCGCCCCCGCGAGGATGGGAAAACAACAATTGGATAGCCCACGTCGCCAAAAACCAGCATTTCCACGTCGTGGCCGAGGGTGGGAGAGTAAAAAGGGCGATAAGCTTCCTGCAAAATCGGCGGGGTTTGGGATGAATGATGGCAATAAGATGAGAATAAGTTGAAACTTATAAAATAACGTACGAAAGCTGGGCCACAGAGAGGCAATCGAAAAGCGGTACCTTGTGCTGAAATTCTGTATCGTTGCTTCCGGCAGATGTCTAGTTTACTTTCCTCATCGGCGCGCCTCACGGCCGTTTCGGTCCGGCCCGACGATTCTTTAGTTTCCGTTCACCTGGGGCGCCCGGTGCAGCTGGATGTTGTACTACCGCCCGGTTATGATTCATCGAGGGAGGCACCCTACCCCGTGCTCTACCTGAACGACGGGCAGGATTTGTGGCGCCTGCGGCTCCCGGCCACGCTCAGTTGGTTGTACCGGCGGGGGCAGTTGCGGCCCTTCGTGCTGGTAGCGGTGCATGCTCACGAGCGCATTCAGGAATACGGCGTAGCCAGCGAGGCTGACTACCTGGGCCGTGGGAGCCGGGCCGGGCACTATGCCCGTTTTGTGCAGCACGAACTGCTGCCCTACATCCAGCGCCAGTACCACGGCAGCACTAACCCCGCCGAGGTAGTGTGGGCGGGGTGCTCGTTGGGCGGCCTTGCAGCCTTTGATTTTGTGTGGCACAACTCCGACGTAGCCACGCGGGCCGGCGCGTTTTCGCCGTCGTTTTGGTGGCGCCGCCGCGCCCTGAATGATGGGTACACCGATGCCGACCGGATTATGCACAGCTTGGTGCGGGCCAGCAAGCCTCACCCGGAACATCAATTCTGGCTGCAAACCGGTACCCTCGACGAGACCAACGACCGGAACAACAACGGCATTATTGACGCCATTGAGGATACCCTAGATTTGATGGCTACCCTCACGCGCCAGGGCCTGCCCGAGGCAGCGGTGCGGTACGTAGAACTAGTAGGAGGGCGGCATAATCAGTACACTTGGTCGCGCCTGATGCCGGATTTTTTGCGCTGGTCTTTTGGGCAAGGTAGTGCCGTTCCCCTTGGCCCACCCCCAACTCGCTACCCATTGGAGTGTATGGCACCCTGGGCTAGCCAACTACGGTTGCGGGCCCGGCGCCACCGAATTGTATCTTCACGCGCTCTACCATCTGCTTTTTCACCCTCGCGCATGAGCTATTTTGCTGACCGCCCCGCAACCACGGAGTATGCCCCGTACTACGCCCACTACGTTTCTCTGATCCCGCAAGGCCACGACCCGCTCCAACAACTGCGCGAACAGCCGATTACGCTCCGCCACCTGCTGGCCGGCGTCACCGACGAGCAAGCCCTGCTGCGCTATGCTCCCGGAAAGTGGAGCCTCAAGGAGATGCTGGTGCACGTAACCGATACGGAGCGCATCTTTGCCTACCGGGCTCTGCGCATTGCCCGCGGCGACCAGCAACCCCTACCTGGTTTTGAGCAGGACGACTACGTGCCCGCTTCCGGAGCCGATGCGCGCACGTTGGAAGATATTCTGCATGAGCAGAATACCGTGCGCGCTGCCACGCTTAGCCTACTGGCATCGTTCTCGGCGGAGGCCATCGGGCGCTTCGGTACGGCCAGTGGTCAGCCAGTGAGCGTACGTGCCATGGCCTACCTGCTGGCCGGCCACGAGGCGCATCACCTCAACATAGTGCAAGAGCGCTACCTACCCGCGGTGCGCTAGTTTCTTGCCCGCGGTATAACATGGTAGCCTCAAAATCGTTAACTACACCCATAATTCTCTAATCTTCCTACACCATGGCAAAAGCACAAGACGCCCGCAAAGAGAAAAAGAAAGAGTCCACTAAAACGGATAAGGAAAAGAAAGCTGCTAAGGAGGAGAAAAAACAAGCTCGTGCCCGCAAGCAAGAATAAGTAGAACCAACCAGAGGCCCGGACGCATAACGTCCCGGGCCTCTGGTCCTTTATAAGGTATAGTATACTTCCTTTTCTTTATCGTGGTGCTTGATGTAGCCGTGCAGGGTTAGTTTGATCAGCGTACGGTACGCCCGGCGCTGCCCAATATTGAGCAGCTTCATGTACTGCCCCAGCGTGATACGCGGATTCTTGCGCAGATAGTCCAGCACCGCTAGCTCCTCACGGTTCAGCGGAATTTTCTCGAAGCGAGGCGCGGCATCGGTGCGCTCCAGTACGCGTTCCGTGAGTTGGCTGGTTTGCACGCTTTCGTCCCGCACTCGCACGTAGGAGCGCCAGTCGCCGTCGGCTACTTGGGCGCGGTGAGGTTTTTCGGTGCTTTCAGCTACCGTCACTATCAGCACTACGCGGTTTTCTTCCTCAACCTCCTGGAACCGTAGGGACAGGGGCGGGTCAATGTAGTGGGCCGCCGCTTGCCGCAGTTGGTAGATTTCCTCTTCCGCGTCTCGCACCCCTACAATACGGCCGTCATCGTCTACGCCTACCAGCACCCGGCCGCCGTGCGTGTTAGCCAAGGAGGCTAGCGTGCGGGCAATGCGGGTAGGATGCGTTGTCTTTTTCTTGAACTCTAGTCGCTCTCCTTCCCCTTGACGAATCAGTTCTTGTAAGTCGGTCATGGTAGGTGAGGTAGGGAGCTAGGGTGAAAAGTAGTTGTGCTGGTGGCACGCACACGAGGTGCCAGTACTTCGGCAGTAAGGCTTCTCAGAAGAGGCGAGGATAGGGTAACCAGACTTTCTACAACAGTTGGCCGCCTTATTCAATTCCCGTTTCCTCGGCAGAGATGCGCCAGAGCCGGGCGGCCTCCGTACGATTCTGAGCCCGGTTGGAGCTGCGGGCCGGGCGGCAGTTTGCAAAGTAGCGTCCGCTTATACCGCCTACTTCCGGCGCCGAGGCCAAGTAGACACTCGTGCGAGCACCCTGCTCGGGCGTTATCATAAATGGCCGCCCCATCGACCAGAGCGCCTTCATAACGGTGGAAGTGTCCGCACGAATCAGGCCGGTGTTGACCATGCCGGGGTGCAAGCAATTTGCCGTGATGCCAGTCAGATCAAGGCGGTGGGCTAGCTCTTGGGTGAAGAGGATGTTTGCCAACTTGGAGTCGGCGTAGGCGGTGAGCCAGCTGTATTTATCGGGAGAGTTACGTACTTCCCGGTTGGCTTCAATTTCGCCTACCCAATGTGCCATCGATGATACCGTGACCACGCGTGCCCGCCCGGCCGCATCCAGCAGAGGAAGCAATAAGTTGGTAAGAGCATATGGCGCTAAGTGGTTGGTTGCCCAGCTTAGCTCGTGGCCTTCTTCGGTGAGGGTAAACGCGCCGGGCATAATTCCAGCATTGTTGACCAGAATATCCAATTGGTTAAGCTCACGCAGCAACTCATCAGCTAAGGACTGCACATTGCGAATCAAGGATAGGTCGAAGCGCTTTACATGCACATGGGCTTCCGGGCCAGCCGCCAGCTGTATGTCCGCCTGTGCTTGCTCGGCCCGTGCCGCATCGCGCCCCACCAGCAGCACGCGGGCACCCAGACACGCCAGCTCCCGGGCCGTCACGAGCCCGATACCACTGGTCGCACCAGTGACGAGTGCCGTTTTACCGGCTAAGGGGAGAGGAACAGCCATATCAGGAAAGGGAGCTATGGGGGAATAAACGGGAAAAGGTAGCCTCCATGTTTTACAACGCCGGTTTTTTTCTGGGCTATGCTTTCCGGTCAGGTAGTGAGATAGGGCAGGCAGGTCAGCAAAAAGCCGCCCCCAGTACATGGGAGCGGCTTTCCTGAAAATCATAATCCGACAGGGAAACGCTGCTTAGAAGGGCAGGTCGTTGTCGTCGTCAGAAGCAATGGGAGCGGCCGAAGCGCGCAGATTGGGGTTCTGGTTTTGGGCCGGAGCAGCTGCCCGAGGAGCCGACTGCTGGTAGTTGCCGCCTCCCTGGGGAGCAGCCGGAGCACCGCTACCTGCCTCAATGCGCCACGCTTCGAGGTTGGTGAAGTACAGCATCTGACCGTTCTTATTGAACCCGCGGCCACGCAGGTTAAAGGAAATCTTTACCTCGTCGCCTACTTTGTACGAGTCGATGAGGGCGGTCTTGTCCTGCACCAACTGGAACTTGATATGCTCAGGATACTGGCCGTCTACGACTTCCAGCACGAACTCGCGCTTGCGGAATTTTTCGCTCACCTGCTGTTCGTCGAAAATCTCGTGCAGGCGGCCGGTAGCTTCGTAAGCCATAAAAACAATATGTTTGGGAATGTGAAAACAGTAAACCAAACGTACGAAAAAAAACGCGGTTCGGCCACGAAGGTCGCCGGTTTCAGCGGCAGTAGCCTGCGTACCTTTGCCTTGCCTTTTCGCGTTTTCACCCCTTACATTTTTACTGCATGACTCCATCCTTTGCCCTTGCGCTCCATGGCGGGGCCGGTACTATTTCTCGGTCCTTGATGACTACGGAGCAGGAGCTTCAGTACCAACAAGCCTTGGGCGAGGCCTTACAAGTTGGCTATGCCGTGTTGCGCCAGGGCGGCTCGGCCTTGGACGCGGTGGAGTTTACGGTGCGTAGTCTTGAGGATTGCCCACTATTTAATGCAGGCCGGGGCGCCGTGTTCACGCACGAAGCCACCATGAAATGGACGCCGCTATTATGGATGGGCGAAATCGTGCCGCCGGGGCAGTAGCCGGCGTGCGCACCGTGCAAAACCCCATTCGGGCGGCCCGCCTCGTGATGGAGCACACCGACCATGTCTTGCTCGCCTACCCGGGCGCCGACGAGCTAGCGCGCCAGCATGGGCTACCCACCCAGCCGACGGAATACTTCTTTACCCAGCAGCGCTACGATCAACTGCAGGAGGCGCTTCGGGAAGGACGCATGCGCCTCGACCATAGCCAGGCCCAACCGGAGGAACTCGCTGCCCCCGCGCCAGTAACCACCGATGCACCGCTGGCCGAGCCGGCCGCTTTTATCGATGAAGACCCAAAAAAGAAAATGGGTACCGTGGGGGCCGTGGCGCTCGACCAGCACGGCCACGTGGCCGCCGCCACCAGCACCGGGGGAATGACCAACAAGCGCTACTCCCGGATTGGGGACTCACCCATTATTGGTAGCGGTACCTTCGCCGATAACCGCACCTGCGCAATCAGTTGTACGGGGCACGGCGAGTATTTCTTACGTGCCGTGGTTGCGCATGACATCAGCTGCCTGATGGAGTACCGCGGGTTAAGCTTGGCCGAGGCCTGCCGCATTGTGGTGCACGACAAGCTGGCCCCTATTGGGGGCGAGGGTGGACTAGTGGCGGTGGATGCCGCTGGCAACGTAGCGTTACCTTTTAACTCGGAGGGAATGTACCGCGCCAGTATCACGGCCACCGACGCTCAGCCTACATCGGTATTTATAAAGACTAGTGCTTACTCGTGTGGGGCTGCTCTTTTCCAGGTGGCGGTGTATAGTATTATGGGCTTCATTCATTCCGCGTACCGTTTCCTACCAGCCGCCATTTTCTCTCGAAGAAATCTGTTTCATTGACTTGCCAGTAGGTCGATAAGTAAGAGCTACGGTTTGCTACTTTCTGCGCCTATATATATAAGGAGTAGATGAGGTAGTAAAATTGTCAGTCTTCAGACACTAAAAAAG
>NZ_JZIR02000127.1:0-4766 GCF_000961955.2 Hymenobacter sp. AT01-02 | reverse complement strand
CTACAAAAAGGGGTGGGGCGGCAGTAGGCACCACACAAGCGTTAAGGGGAGGGATGAGCACGGAGGCTTCACCCCGAGCTAAGGCTAAGTATAAAAATGGGGGCAGGGAATACCAGCCGGGGGGTAATATTTGGCGAGTCTTTGGCTAGCTCAGCAGTGGTATATTTCGGTATATCGTGCAGATACGCTTTGTACTAAATTGTACTATCATATTGGTTTGCTTTCCCCAGTTTATACTAGGTCAAGAGCGGGGCAGGAGGGGAGTTGGCATTTTATAAACGCCCGTTTGTAAAATGCCAAAACCGTGCTAAATTCGTCTCATGCCTCAATACATTGCCTATTATCGGGTCAGCACCACCAAGCAGGGTACCTCAGGCTTGGGCTTGGAGGCCCAGCAGTACGCCGTCGCCCAGTACGTCCGTGCACCGGGTGAGGTCCTCGCGCATTACACGGAAGTGGAGAGTGGCAAGAAAGATCAACGCCCACAGCTGCTGGTTGCTATTGCTCACGCTCGCCAGGCCAGCGCCACCCTGCTCATTGCCAAGCTGGATCGCCTCTCCCGCAATGCAGGATTTATCTTTGCCCTGCGCGATAGTGGGGTAGACTTTGTCTGCTGCGATATGCCCGACGCCAACACGCTCACAGTCGGCATCTTTGCCGTGCTGGCCCAGCACGAGCGGGAGCTTATCAGCAAGCGTACTAAGGAAGCCTTGGCGGCCCTCAAAGCGCGCGGCGTCGCCCTCGGCCAGCCCGCGAACTTGACGGCCGCAGCCATTCGGCAGGGCCAGCAGGTGCGCGCGCAAAATGCGCGGGAAAACAAGGAGAACCGCCAAGCCACGCGCCTGGCGGTTCTTCTGCGCCAGCAGGGCCATACGCTGCAGCAGATTGCCCAGGAACTGAACGGCGGCGACTACCGCACGCGCCGGGGGAAAGAGTTTGATGCCACAGCCGTCCGTCGCTGCTGCTGCGCCAACAACCGGCACTGGATAAATGACTCCCAATCTAGGCCCCTACGAAGTCACGCCCGCTTGGCGGGTACCCGCTAGAAAGCATCTTCGTTTAGCTTATCGCATGACGGCTTCTACTGGGTAGTTGCAGGTGACGCCGTATCTCACCCAGCCAGACCTTTACCCTCAACAACTGAGCGAATGCCTCTACTACCCGAAAGGCTAGGTCGTACATTAAGCACAAACGTCTTAGCAATAGAACCGGGTCTGCTCTACCTGCCTTTTGCTTCCCCGCTGTATCTTCGGCCCCATGCCCGATAGCACCTTTCTGAGCTTGGCTGAGCAACTGGGCCAGTTGCACACCACCACGCAGCGCGCGGCGGTGCAGCAAGTCAATTACTGGCTCACCGCCCGCAATTGGCTGGTGGGCTATTACCTCACCGAATACGAGCAAGCCGGGCAAGACCGGGCCGCCTATGGCCAGCGCTTGTTAGTGGAATTGGCACGCACCTGCGGGCGCGGGGCGTGCCAGGCCTCTCCCAAACCAACTTGAAGCTGTGTCGCCAGTTGTACCAGGCGTATCCACTGCTGCTGCGCGAGCAGGCTAACGCTCTGCAAGTGGCCGGCCTTTCCCTCCCGGCCATTGGTCAGACAGTGTCTGACCAATGGCCATCGACCACCGCGCACGTCGGCATCGAGCCCGCCCGCTTGCTGCAGCGGCTAAGTTTCTCGCATTTTATCGAATTGTTAGCCCTGGACACGCCTCTGCAACGGGGCTTCTACGAGGTGCAGAGCGTGACCAACCATTAGTCCGTTCGCGAGTTGAAGCGCGCGATTCAGTCGGCCTTGTATGAGCGTACAGGGCTCTCCACAGACAAAACGGCGGTGCTCGCGGCTCATGCCGGCACGCAGCCCCTACAGGTAGGAGACGTGGTGAAAACCCCCTATGTACTTGAATTCCTCGGCCTGGAGCAACGACCCAGCTACAGCGAGAGCGAGTTGGAGCAGGCGATTATTGATCACCTGCAGACCTTTCTACTGGAACTGGGGCGCGGCTTCTGCTTCGAAGCCCGCCAGAAGCGCCTGACCTTCGACAATGAGCACCTGTACGTGGACTTGGTGTTTTATCATCGCATCGCCAGGTTTTCTACTGTCACGTTTGTTGAACGCGCGTTTAGAAACTACGGCCAAACCCTGCAGCCCGTGTTAGAGGCTATTTATTACTGGGGCTTGCGGCACTACACGTGCGCCTACCCAGTGCGCGCCGCTGATTGGCGACAACGGTAACAGCCGCCGGGTGGATGTCCAGCTCACGGCCGGCCAGCGTTTACGGTCGTGATTTCCACCTGCAACCATGTGGTGCCCGGCGATGGCAGCTACCGCTTGTCGTTCCGGAGCTGGTCGGGCACGGCCTACGCCCCGCTGCAGCCCCTGGGCTACGATTATCAGGATGTGATAGTGAACACCAATACCCGCCTAGTGGTGCAACTAGCACCGGTGGCCGACCTGCGCTAGATGCCCGCCAGTGAGTACGACGTATACGGTATGCTCTTTCAGGCCAGCTACGTCCCTAGCTGTACAGCTTATGGTCTTCCCCAACCCCGTACCTGCTGGTGCCGCCCCCGAGGTAGCCGTACAGACTTCAGAAGCACAACTTGTCGACCTGGCCATTACTGATGCGTTAGGTCGCTGTTTATGGCAATGCACGCGAATGCTGCCCGCTGGCACTACGCCCCTGACGCTGCCTGATACCCACCAGTAGCCTGGCCTTTACGTGGTAGCTCTGCAAGCTGCGACGGAGCCCAGCAGCAAAAACTGGTATTGGAATAAACTACCTGGAAGGCACTATACGAGTTAGGCGGCCTCATCAAGTGTAGGCAGGGTGAACAGGGGCAAAAAACCTCTTCTGATCGGGTGTAGCCAAGTGGCGACCTGTTGCCCGATTGGGTGATGCCGGGCACAGTGCCCGACGTTGAAGAGGAGCGGTGATCAAGCCACTTCAACGCCTACTTACAGGCATCCAAATTAAATGGCAAAGCTGGGGGAGATGCTTCTGCAATTTTAGAGTAGCTATTTGCTGAATACGTCCCCCTTGTAGCGCCCGGCAGCAGCATAGATTTGACCGGTTCAACAGTCGTGTACAGTGACCCGGACACTTGTTCTCCATAAAGCACTATTAGTTAACTGTATATCCAACGTGTACTCAAGGCGTACTGTGACTGGTATCCGTGTGACTTACTTCAGTTTCTTAGCCACACTCTTATTGGCGCAACTGTTCATCAGAGAGGGGCGAGACCAGATGCATGAGCACCATTAGCTCGCATTGCGACAAGCGCGGATGGTACAGTGGTCCGGTATGAAACCCCCTTTTTCACACGCATTCATTTGTCAACTAAGTACCGTTCATGACCTTGTTCCTTGCTTCTGCCTTATGCGGCTCTTTACTCCTCGGGCCGTTGACCAGCCGAGCCCAGTCTAACTTGACCCTGTGGTACAGCAAGCCTGCTACTGCCTGGGTTGAAGCCCTGCCCGTGGGCAACGGCCGCATCGGGGGCATGGTATTCGGCGGGGTAGAGGAGGAGCTCATCCGGCTCAACGAGAGTACCCTCTACAGCGGCGGCCCCGTAAGGGCTAACATTAACCCGGCCGCCGCGTCGTACCTGCCCCGGATTCGGGAGGCCCTGCTGCGCGACGAAGACTACGGCAAGGCCAATGACCTGGCCAAGAAGATGCAGGGCTTCTACACCGCCTCGTACCTGCCGCTCGGCGACGTGGTGATTCGGCAGCCGTTCGGCGGCGCGGTTGCCGCCACGTACCGCCGCGAACTGGACCTGGAACAAGCCGTGGCAACAACCCGCTTCACGGTGAACGGGGTGGAGTTCACCCGCGAAGTCCTCGCCTCGGCCCCGGGCAACATTTTGCTTGTCCGCTTCCGCGCCAGCCAGCCAAAAGCCCTGACGTTCGACGTGTCTGCGCGCAGCCAGCTGCGCTTCACCAAGTCCACGAATCGGCGCGGCGAGCTGCTGGTAAGCGGCAAAGCGCCCGCCCGCGTCGACCCCAGCTACTACAACCCGAAAGGCCGGGTACCAGTGGTGTATGAAGACAGCAGCGGCTGCAACGGCATGCGCTTTCAGTATCGCCTGAAGGCCACCGCTCGGGGCGGCAAAGTCACCGTTGATACGGCCGGCATCCACGTCCGCGCGGCCACGGAAGTGGTGCTGTACGTGGCCGCGGCCACCAGCTTCAATGGGTTTGACAAGTGCCCCGACCAAGACGGCCGGGACGAGCAGGCCCTGGCTGCCGCGGCTCTCCGCCACGCGGCCCGCACATCGTACCAACAGCTACGGAAGGCGCACGTGGCCGACTACCAGCGCTTGTTCAACACGTCGCCTTGCAGCTAACCGATACTACCGCCCGGCAGTCGGCCGCAGGGCGGCTACCCACCGATGCGCGCCTGCAAGCTTACGCCGCCGGCGCCTACGACCCGGAGCTGGAAACCCTGTATTTCCAGTATGGGCGCTACCTGTTGCTGGCCGCCTCCCGGCCCGGCGGCCCGCCCGCGAACCTGCAGGGCATCTGGAATCAGGAGCTGCGGGCCCCGTGGAGCTCGAACTATACTATCAACATCAACACCCAGATGAACTATTGGCCCGCGGAGGTCACCAACCTCAGCGAGCTGCACGCCCCCCCTGCTGACGTGGCTGAAGAACTTGGCCGCTACGGGGCGGCAGACGGCGCGGGAGTTCTACGGAGCCCGGGGCTGGGTAGCGCACCATAACTCGGATATCTGGGCCACCTCGAACCCCGTCGGTGACCGGG
>NZ_JZIR02000126.1:0-9394 GCF_000961955.2 Hymenobacter sp. AT01-02 | reverse complement strand
GTCACAGTACCCTAGGTCCAGCACCTGCGCCCGGCAATGGCCCGTTGCATGGGCGCCAGGTGCCGCGTGAAGTGCTCCTGGTACTCGGGCACGGCCAACTGCATGGCGTGATCCAGCTGCGCCAAGCGGGCCTGGTCGGGCGGACGCAGCACGGCGCGCACTTTCTGCAGGGCGGCGGCTACCAGCGGCTGGATGGAGCGGTCGGCCAGGGTAGCGGCCAAGGTTTCGAGCAGCAGCAGGGCGCTACTTTCCTCGGGGGTGAAGCTGACCGGCGGCAGAAAGTACCCTGCACCAGAAAGTAGCCCCACCCCGCCTGGAAGCTGACGGGAATTCCTTGCTCGCCCAGCGCCCGAATGTCGCGGTACACCGTGCGCACACTAATGTCAAACTGCTCCGCTAGGCGTTCGGCCGGCACGTAGCGCTGGGCTTGCAGCAGAGTAACTATGCCAAACAGGCGGTCGATGCGATTCATAAACGGGCAGGTAACCGTCAAGCAAACGCTAAAGGTAGTGGGAGATTTTCCCCTATCGGTTTAACAACACCCTACTTGTAGACGGGGAAATGATAAAACCCTTCCCCCAGGTTCTCCAGGGAATCGAACGGGGTGGAATCCTTCTGCAGCACGGGTGGGCTGTACACCAGGCTCTCTTCGTCGTATAGGGCGGAAACTTTCCACCGGGAGCTAACAGCTTCGTTTTGTAGGGTTATATCATTCACGCCGGTGGCTATCATGTTGCTTCTTAGAGCCGATACCCGTACACCGTGCAGCTTTATTCGGTGAGGGGCAAATAGATTATCTAAAGAGTGGAAACGCGAGTCGTCTCCGGCCTTATAGTATCCTTGGTAAGCGCCTAGTTCTGGTTCTTGGCCAAAGGTGTGCTGGGCTAGATGGATGACGAGGCCGTTGACTACCAGGTAGTCTTGGTTCGGCAACACCGCGCTATTCTGGATACCTTCACCGACCGGCAGGCCAGTACCGTCGGCAGCTGCCGTAGAAACTCCGCATCCCAGTCGCGTTGGCCCGTCGCTACCGCGGGGTGAAAGTACTTGAGCAGGCCCCAGACTTGCCCGAGCGCGGCCACGTTATCGACTTGGCGGGTCGTAAGATGGGCCCGTAACTCGGGCGCGGCCGGTAGCGGACTACCCGCACTAGGGGCAGTCTGCGCCTGAAGCGGGAAGAACAGAACCCCACTCAGTCTCAAGGTCAGTAGCGTGCTTAGGCCTGCACCCGGGACTGGGCAAATGCTTCGGTTACGCCCTTGCTCATTTGCTTGAGCAGTATCCCCGGGGCCAGGCGGCTCATGTAGCGCATGAGGCGGGAGAGGCCGGGATAGATTTCCACCCGATCCTGCTGCAGCCCCCGGATGGCTTGCGCGACCACCTGGTTCGGATCCATGAGCATGCTGTCGTTCAGCACACTGGCAAACGGATCCGCGAGAGGTGTTTTAGCGGCGGGCGCTACCAGTTCAAATACCTTTACCAAGGTGTGCTGCAACTGCACTCGCAGGGCTTTGGTGTACGCTCGCAGCCCCGCTTTGGTGCCGCTATAAATCGGGGCCAGCGGAAATGGGGTCATCGCCAGCCCGGAGGTCACGTTGAGGATGGCAGCCGTCTTCTTGGTTTTGAGGTGCGGCAGAAATTGCTGCACCATGCGGATGGGACCCGACAGGTTGATTTCCACCTCCCGGGTGATGTCGTGCAGTTCTAGGGCTGGGTCTTGCAGGTCGAGTTTGCGCATCTCGCCGGCGTTATTAATGAGGATATTAAGGGCCGGGAACTGCGTCGTCACCTGCTGGTACAACTGCCGGATGGCAGCCGGGTCGCTCACGTCGCTCTGGAAGGTGTGCACGCTCGGTAGGCGGCGCTTGGTGTCGTCGAGCTTCGCCTGATTGCGGCCTGTAATGAGCACCGTACTACCCAGGGCTAGCAACTGGGTGGCGAATTCGAAGCCAAAGCCGCTGGTGCCGCCGGTAATGAGGATGGTGCTGTTGCGTAAGTCCATGATGGTTAGAAAGAATGATGACCCCACAAAGGTCGACCGGGAAAACAGCGGGGTGTTTGCGCCGGGCAATCCATCATTTGCAAAATTCACATCTGGTCTTAGGCTCGAAAAGTGCCAGGCGAGTAGCAGTCTGGCGCTTAAAAAAGTTGGAGAAGTGGGCTACTTCCGCAAAGCCGAGGCTGTCGAAATTTCCGAGATGTTCCAGTTAGTTTGTTTGAGCAGCAACTTGGCTTCCTGTACCACGCGGCTACTGATGATTTCGGTTGTGGTGCGGGCCGGTGTTCTCTTTCAGCACCTTATTCAGGTGGTTGACGTGCACGGCCAGCCGGTCGGCGTAGTCCTTGGCCGTGCGCAGCTGGAGCTTCTGTTGGGGCGTTTGGATGGGAAACTGCCGCTCCAGCAGTTCGATAAACAGCGACGACACCCGCGCCGAGGCGTTGTGGGCAGGGTAGAGCGCCGTGACCGGCTGAAGCTTCTGCCCCAGGTGAATAATTTCGAGCAGGTACGTGCGCAGCAAATCGTACTTGTAGGCGTAGTTGGAGCCGATTTCGCGGTGCATCTTTCGAAAAATGGCGTCGATTTCCGCACTTTGCTCGTCGCTCACCTGGAACACCGGATAGCCGCCGGCCTTGAATAGGGGCAGCTCATCAAGCACCACCCCACTTTTGGCCGGCAGCAGAAAGGCTTCCGTGAAAATGCAGAAGTGGCCCGCCTGCTCTACGTCCTGCGGCACCCAGTGATAAGGCACTTTGGGCGTGGCAAAAAGCAGGGCGTTATGCTCAATATCAATTACTTTGTCGGCGTATTCGGCCCGGTTGTGCCCGCTAATCAGGCTAATTTTGTAGTACGCCCGGCGGTCGTAGGGCATCACGCCCTTCTCGCGAAAGCGGTTGTAGAGCTCCTCAATACTAAACACATTGAAGTGCCCGATTTCCTTTTGGATGTCGGGCGGCAGCAGGGTATTTAGCTCGGTATCGAGGGCGGTGGTAGCCTGCTGGTAAAACTGGTCGAGCGAAATAGTTTTCATCGGTCGGGAGCTTGCGAAATTCAAAGGTACAACGCCTATTCCCATACCTGCCAGGGGCCAAGAGCGGGACTCTACGTACTACATAGCTTCGTGCACCCTGTACCGGCGAAAAAGCACCTGAACAGGTTCGACCGACTCACGACTATTCTCCTTCAACTGCAAGCCAAGCGACTGGTGAGGGACAATCCTGTTTCGGGCTGAGCGGCGACGGTTTGCGCCGTCTGTATCCAAGTCAGTTAAGAAGAAACAGCCACCCACTTTTCTGGACGCACTGGCGCAGCCGCATCTAGCCGGCGTAGCGCAAGAGGCCTGATTTTGTATCTGGCAAACCGGGTTTTGTATCCGTTGTGGGGTAGGACAGGAGGAGAACTTTGTGGTGGTCAAATCACCTTTCCGTTTTACTTTCTATGACTACTATTCCACAAATTGCCCTAGGCAGTCAGGGTCTGCACGTTTCGGCCCAGGGCCTGGGGTGCATGAGCATGACCCCATTTGTCACCACCAACATCTACGGCCCGGTTGATGAAGCCGAGAGCCTGCGCACTATTCACCGGGCGCTGGAGCTAGGGGTGAATCTGCTCGATACGGCTGACATCTACGGCCCCTGGCTCAATGAGCAGCTGGTGGGCCGGGCGGTGGCTGGCCAGCGGGCCCGCTATACGCTGGCCACTAAGGTGGGCGGCGAGATAGGGGCGCAAGGCCAGCTAACCGGCCAAGTGAATGGCCGGCCCGACTACGTGCGCCGGGCCATTGAACATTCGCTGCGTAACCTGGGCACGGAGTATATCGACCTATATTACCTGCATCGCCTCGACCCGGCCACGCCCATCGAAGACACGGTGGGAGCCATGAGTCAGCTGGTGGCCGAAGGCAAAGTGCGTTACCTGGCGTATCTAACGTAACGGCCGACGAGCTGCGCCGCGCCCACGCCACCCACCCACTCACGGCCCTGCAAAGCCAGTATTCGCTCTTCGACCGCACCGTGGAGGAAAACGGCGCCCTCGCTGCCTGTCGGGAGCTGAACATTGGGTTTGTCGCCTATTCCCCGCTGAGCCAGGGGTTTCTGTCCGGCGAAATCAAGCGGGCAGACGACTTTGAGCCCACCGATATTCGCCGCACCTTTCCCCGTTTTCAGGGTGAAAACTTCCGCAAAAACCTGGAATTAGTCCACGCCGTGCAAACGCTCGCCACCCAGAAGCACGTAACGCCCGCCCAGCTGGCCCTGGCTTGGGTGATGGCGCAAGGCGCCGTTCCCATTCCCGGCACCAAACGCCGCGGCTACCTGGAGCAGAACGCGGCCGCCACGGCCATTACACTAAGCTCGCAAGAGCTGGCCGACCTGGATGCCATCCTTCCCGTAGGCAGTGCAACAGGCACGGCGATGTAGGTGCTTAACCGAATAGGCCCGCCTGTTCTTTATTCCCCTGGTTGGCTAGCCGCTTAGCACCGGCTGCTCAACTGGACTATCCAGCTTACATCTTATCATTCAGCTAGTAGCGCGTATGAAATCGGTTTCCCCTACTGTCCAGGTGCTGCGTACGGTCACGGAGTATACGCGCTACTACGGGCTGCCGGCCCCAGCTCACCCCTTGCTCACCGTTATTGACCTAACGTATTTTCGCACGGCCCCGCCGGTGACCGGGCCGGTGGTGGCGCAGCTCTACATTGTTCTGTTCAAGCGCGGCGTAAAAGGGTCGCTGCACTATGGCCGTCAGAACTACGATTTCCAGGAGGGCGTGCTGCTGTTCATCGGCCCCGACCAAGTAGTGACGGGCAGCGCCGACGAAGATGCCTCCACGCTTAGTGGCTGGCTGCTCGTCTTCCACCCCAACCTGCTGGCCAAATACCCGCTGGGCCAGAAAATTACCCGCTACGATTTCTTCGCCTACGCGGTGCATGAGGCCCTCCACATCTCGGCCCACGAGGAAAGCCTGCTTGAAAGTGTGCTGCGCAGCATCCAGCTCGAGTACGAGCAGCCCATCGATGCCTTTAGTCAGGATATGCTGGTGGCCCAACTAGAGGTGTTACTGGGCTACGCCAACCGGTTTTACCACCGGCAGTTTCTGACCCGGCGCTCGGTAGAACACGACCTGCTCAGCCGATTCGAGGCCCTGCTGACCACCCACTTCGCCCCGGACACTGCCACTGCCCTGCCCACCGTGCAGCAATTTGCCGATGCGCTGCACGTGTCGCCGGCCTACCTGAGCGACATGCTGCGTACCCTCACCGGGCACACGGTGCAGCAGCACCTTCACCATCAGCTCATTGAAAAAGCGAAGCGCTTACTACTCGGCACTTCGCTCACCGTCAGCGAAACCGCCTTCCAGCTCGGCTTTGAGTACCCGCCTTACTTCAGCCGCTTGTTCAAGCGTAAAACTGGCTTTTCACCGTCCGCTTTCCGCTTCTCAGCACAGTAGCGAGACCAACTGTAAGTCGGCTATAAACTTCCTCCTTACTTTAAACAGGCTTAAGTTTAGGGCACGACCCTTTCGCTGAACTGCACTTGAAGAAGCTATAGGACCAAAACATGGGTACAGAAGGCCTGTAATAGGAGCAAATAGGTAATGGTTGCGGCCAAGGTATAATAGGAATGGCGCGTGAGCCGATAGGGGCGCACATCTTGCCACCACGAGGTCGTGTCCTTCGTCATCGGCCCCGCGTGCGTGCCGGCCAGCGCGTCGCCCATGCGGCCGCGTCGGCCCAGGAGCAACACGAGCACCTCTAGGGGCCAGAGGGGGAAGGCCGTGTTCCGCAGAAAGCACCGCAGCTCGTTGGCGGGCCGGTTGCGGGCATTGAGCACCTGCAGGTGCAACAGCCGCTTGGCCGGACTGCGCTCGTTGAAAAAGTCTTGGTTCAGGTAAAACACCAGCAACAACCAGAAACCCCATTCGTCGTGGCCAATGCCCCATCCAACACGCAGGGCCGTCAGGCCCGTAAACAAGGGAATGTACAGCGCGCATAACACGACGTGGTCGCAGAGCATGGCCTTCAACCGGATGTTTCGCGAGAGATAAGCAGGTAGCATCCCTGCTGGCATGGAGGCAATGATAACGCTCCTTTTCGTAACCGATAAGCGAATTTAGGCTGCGGCAAGCTGCCGGTGGCAACCGATGTAGCGCACGAAGTCGCCCACCGTATCGAGCGGTACTTCGTCGGGAATGGTCAGGTCATAGCGGCGTTCTACTTCCAGGATGATGTCGACTACGTCAATGAGGTCGAAGCCAAGTTCGTTCAGGTCGGTGCTTACCCGCAAGCGGCGCAGTTCTACACCCTTGCGGCGGTGAATGAGGGCGCGCACCTGGCGAACCAAAGCTGCACGGGAAACAGGAGAAAAAACAGCAGGCATAACCAAGCGAAGGGCAAGGGCTGACGCTTCAGGGGGCAGTAGAGCACCGGCACGTACGCGCCGAGCCACTCCCGGAAGCCCGGACAGGACTCAATGACCGGACCCCCGCGGGTGACTTCCCACGAAACGTCCCAGTCTGAAGTAATAGGCTTCCGCTGTTAGGCAGTACGCTCGACCTCGTACAGGTGGTGCATCCCTTTCTTGCCTTTTAAGGGGGTCAGAAAAGCCTGCCGCACGAGCAAGTCGTCGCCCAGTTCATCGACGACGGCTTGTGAGACCAGCAGAACGGTGCCGCAGTCTTTGTTGGCGGCCTCAATGCGGGCGGCGACGTTCACGGTGTCGCCGATGACGGCGAGCTTGCGCAGTTCGGCTCCGCCCAGGTCACCCACGACTACCTCGCCATAGTGGACGCCGATGCGGACTCGGAAGCTGCGGCAATACATTTTGCGCAGGTACGGGTTGAGTTGCTCCACGGCCTGGAGCATGCCACGGGCGGCGGCCAGCGCCTCCGCGGCGGCGGTGGCTTCGTCTTCCAGCCCAAAGACCACCATCAACCCGTCGCCGATGTAGTCGATGATGCGGCCCTGGTGGGCGCGGACCACCTCCACCTCGCTCATGAGCTGGAAGTAGCGGTTGAGCACGTGGACGACGTCGTAGGCTGGCAGTGCTTCGGCAAACACCGTGTAGTCCTCGATGTCGGAAAAGAGCACGGCCAGGCGCTTTTGAAGGTTTTGAAGTACCCCGTGACAGTGGTAATCATCAGGTGCTTCACTTTGAATTGCACTTCGCTGTGCGCGGGGTCTACTTTCCAGGTAGTGGTCATGGCGGAGAAGGGGTGAGAAATACGCTGCTGATGATTCAACAGCTTAAGCCGCGTAAGACGCTTGGTAACAATACTCGCTGACCTCTGCCGGCAAGCGCAGTCCTACATTGGCACGTCAATGAGCAGCACTTTGGCCGGGCTCAGGGCCTCGACCGTGAGGTGGGTTATATTCCAGGTGCCCAGGGCGTCATAGGCTCCTAATTGCTGGTTGCCAATGCGCACGTTTCCTTCCAGCACGAAAGCGTACACGCCGTTGCCGGGTCGCTTCACCGCGTAAGTAGTCGCCACGCCGGGCGTAAGGGTGCCCACGTGCAGCCAAGCCTGCTGCCGCACTTGCACGCCGGCCTGCCTAGCATGGGGGGACACCACTTGCACAAAGAAATCGGGGGAGGAAGCCGCATCAAACGACACCTGGTCATAGTACGGAGCAGCCTCGGGTTGGTCGGTGGTCAGCCAGATTTGCAGGAAGTGCACGGGGGCCGTCGCGCTGTGGTTTTTTTTCGCTGTGCGAAATACCCGAGCCGGCGCTGATAATTTGCAGCTCATTGACGTTAATAACCCCCTGGTTGCCGAGCGTGTCGGCGTGCTCCAGAGCCCCTTCCAGCAGCAGGGTCATAATTTCGGCGTTCCGGTGCGCGTGCATGCCGAATCCAGTGCCGCCCAGTACGGTATCGTCGTTGAGAATAATTAAGGCCCCGAAAGACTGGCGCGATGGCTCGGAGGCCCCGCTGGGGAGGAAGCTGCGGTGGGCGTCAAGCCAGCCGGAATTACCGTGCATTCGGGTGGTGGCCGGATGAAAAACAGTAGATGCCATCCTGTAAAAAAAAGTGGTGCGTTACGAAAGGTTAGTTGGCTCAGGCGGTTCGCCCACCGATTACCCCACCAGCGAATCAAGCCAGGGAAGGGGCCACCGGTGGGCTACCAACCAGCTGTTTAAGCCAGCTTGGTTTGCTCGGACGCCACGGAGCGCCACACCAGCAGGTTGAGCAGGGCCAGCACGGCGAAAGCAACGGGCCCGCCCAGCATAGCGGCCTGGCCGGCCTGCAAGTGCGTGATGGCCGCCACGGCCGCCCAGACGAACACCGCATAGAGCGTGAGCAAGCGACTGGCGGGCACCAGCAGCCCAATGCCCAAGGCTATTTCACTTAGGCCAATGGGGAAGCGGAACCACTCCGGGTAGCCCCAGCTCTGCAGATTTTGTAACTGCTCGGGCACGCCCGCCAGCTTGCTACCCCCGGCGCCGATAAATCCAACGGCTAACAGCCCGGACAGCACCCAGCTCAGTATTTTTTTGGTCTTGACACTCATGGTAAGGGGAATGATTAAAAAAGAAGAAAGAAGAAAGTGGAGGCAAGGATTAGGGATTGGCCACCGCAGGGGCGGCTAGCTGCGGCGCCACGCGGCGGCCCAGCAGCTCAATGGACTGCAGCAACTGGCCGTGGCTGGCCGCGTCGGCGCTGTTGAGAGCATCCATCTGCAGCGTGACGCGGGAAAGGCCGCCCAGGGCTTCGCTGTGGCGCATGATTTTGGCGGCTACCTCGTCGGGGCTGCCTACCAGGAAGGCGCCGTGGGGCCCCGCTGCGCATCAAACTGGGTTCGCGTGGGCGGTGCCCAGCCCCGTTCGCGCCCCGCGTAGGTCATGAAGCGCACGTAGGCCGGGTAGTAGTCGCGCACGGCCTGCTCGGTGGTAAGGCCCACGTAGCCCAGGGCGTGCATGCCCACAGTGAGCTGCTCGGGGGCGTGCCCGGCCCGGCGGCCGGCTTCCCGATACAGCTCGACTAGGGGGCGGAAGCGTCGGGGCTCGCCCCCCAATGATGGCCACCATCAGGGGCAGGCCCAACGTGCCGGCCCGCGCAAACGAGGCCGGCGTACCGCCTACTCCCAGCCACACGGGCAGCTGTTCCTGCAGGGGGCGCGGGTACACCCCCCTGCCCGCTCAGGGCCGGCCGGAATCGTCCCTGCCAGGTTACCTGCTCCTGCGCCCGTAGGGCCAAGAGCAGGTCCAGCTTCTCGGCAAACAGGGCGTCGTAGTCGCGTAAATCGTAGCCAAATAGCGGGTAGGCCTCCGTGAAGGAGCCCCGGCCACCACCAGCTCCGCCCGCCCCCGCGAGAGCAAGTCGAGAGTAGCAAACTCCTGAAACACGCGCACCGGGTCGGCGGCCCGACAGCACCGTGACGGCGCTGGCTCAGGCGAAT
>NZ_JZIR02000125.1:0-10745 GCF_000961955.2 Hymenobacter sp. AT01-02 | reverse complement strand
GGAGTCCCCCTTGCAATCTGCGCTGTGGTATAACCGTTGAAAAGCAGGCAAGAACGAATGCAACCATTTGCGTAACTTGCAGCCTCTTTACGCAAAAAGTACTAATGGCCGCCCGGTCCGACATTGACTCCCAGAACATTCCCGCGCACGTAGCCGTCATCATGGACGGTAATGGTCGGTGGGCTAAGCAAAAAGGTGGTTTACGCATCTTTGGTCACCAGAGCGCCATTACGGCCGTGCGGGAGACGGTAGAAGCTGCTGCTGAAATAGGTGTGCGCTACCTTACTCTCTATGCCTTCTCTACTGAGAACTGGTCACGACCAGCTCATGAGGTAATGGCGCTGATGCAGCTATTGGTGCATACCATTCGACAGGAAACAGCTACCCTGCTGAAAAACGATATTCGTTTGCAAGCTATCGGGCAGATTGACAGCTTGCCTGCCTCTTGCCAACGGGAGCTAGCTGAGTCGATGGAGCTTACCAAAAATGGCTCTCGCATGACTCTCGTTTTGGCGTTGAGTTACAGTGGGCGTTGGGATTTAACCCAAGCGGCGCAAAAGCTTGCCACTGAAGTAGCAGCTGGTCGACTAGCACCAGATCAGGTAACTGAGCAAACTATCACGGGCTTTCTTGCTACAGCCGGCATGCCCGACCCTGAGTTGCTCATCCGAACTAGCGGGGAGCAGCGCATCAGTAATTTCTTGCTGTGGCAACTGGCCTACACCGAACTATTTATCACGGACTTGCTGTGGCCCGATTTCCGTCGAGAGCATTTCTATGACGCCATCCACGCTTACCAGCGGCGGGAGCGACGTTTTGGAAAAACCAGTGAGCAGCTAACCGTTTCGTAACCGCACAGAATGAGTTCTTCCTATAATACGTTTCTTCGGGCCCTTGCTGTCACCCTTACCTTAGGTGGAGGAATCAGTGGTGTGGCTCACGCACAGACTTCTCCGGCTGCTACACCCGGGGCAGAGCCTCAACGGTACACCCTAGGAGGAATTAGCATCAGCGGTGCACGTTACCTTGACTCAAATACGCTAATTGGGCTAACAGGGTTGAAAGTTGGCGACCCAATTAGTATTCCTGGTGAAGAAATTGGTAAAGCAATTCGCCGTTTGTGGGACCAAGGTATTCTAGGGGACGTGAGCGTGAGCATCGACCACGTCGAGGGTTCTCGCATTTTCCTTGATTTCAACCTCAAGGAGCGCCCTCGCTTGTCAAAATTCGAGTTCTCAGGCATTGGCAAGGGCCAGGCTGATGACTTGAAAAATAAGATCAAGCTCATTCGGGGCAAAGTGGTGACGGATGCCCTGTTGAACAATACGAAAACCCAGGTACGGAAGTTTTATACCAACAAGGGTTTCCTGGATGCAAAGGTTAGCATAACCCAACTGCCAGATTCCTCTCTGTCCAACAGCGTTGTGCTAAAGATCAACGTAGACAAAGGTCAAAAGGTCCGGATCCACGATATCGTATTCGAAGGCAATGAAGCTTTCTCAGACGGTAAGCTCAAGGGTAAATTCAAAAAGACGAAGGAGAAGAAATTTCCGAAACTATTCAACTCGGGCAAGTTCCAGCGCACAGAGTTTGAAGAAGACAAGAAGAAGCTCATCGACTTCTATAATAGCCAAGGCTACCGGGATGCAACAGTGGTGTCGGATTCGCTGGTGCGCGACGATAAAGGGCTAGTGCTGAATGTGCGCGTTGATGAAGGACCGAAGTATTACTTCCGTCGCATCACGTGGAACGGCAATTATCTCTATGACGACAAGACTCTGGCATCGGTGCTGGCAATTCAGCCAGGTAGCGTGTATAGCAAGGAGACGCTTGATAAGCGCCTGAACTATAACCCAACGGGCCAAGACGTGACCTCGCTCTATATGAACGATGGCTACCTCTTCTTTCAGATTGAGCCCGTTGAAACCAAAGTGGAGGGCGACTCAATTGATATTGAGATGCGCATCACGGAAGGGGTACAGGCACGCATCAAGGAAATAAACATTGCTGGCAATACAAAAACGTCGGACCACGTAGTTCGTCGTGCACTATACACCTTACCAGGGGATAAGTTCAGCCGTGAGAACCTAATCCGTAGCCAACGGGAAATTGCAACCCTGGGGTATTTTGACCCAGAAAAGATTGGCCTCAACCCAGTGCCGAATCAGGCAGATGGGACGGTAGATATCAACTATACGGTTGAAGAGAAGCCTTCTGACCAAATTACCCTGTCGGGTGGTTGGGGTGGTTACGCTGGCTTTATTGGTACTGTAGGCTTGGTATTCAACAACTTCTCGCTGCGCAAAGCCAGTAGCTTACGTAACTGGACGCCTGTTCCGGCTGGTGATGGGCAGCGCTTGGCCCTTAACGTGCAAGCAAACGGGTTGCAGTACCAGGCGTATTCGTTCTCTTTCACAGAGCCGTGGCTAGGAGGCCGCAAGCCGAACTCCTTCTCCTTCAGCCTAAATAAGAGTATCCAGCGCTTGGGTACCAACTTCGACCCCGAAACAGGTCAGTCTATCAAGGTAAACAGCGCTTCAGTGAGCTTGGGTCGCCGCCTGCGGTGGCCAGACGACTACTTCACGTTGAGTAACTCACTGTCGTACAGTCAGTACAAGCTGCAGAACTATAACATCTTCGAAGGTTTTACCAACGGTAACGCAAATAACTTCACGTTCAACACTACGCTGTCGCGCAACAGCATTGATAACCCGACGTTTACGCGTCGTGGCTCTTCCGTATCGTTGAGCGTAAACTTGACGCCTCCCTACTCTCTGTTCCCCGGTTCGCATCCGAATGTGAATGAGTGGGTAGAATTCCACAAGTGGATGTTCGATGCCTCCTGGTTCTCACCGGTGGTAGGAAAGTTGGTACTCAACACACGGGCTCACTTTGGCTTCATTGGCAGCTACAACAGCAGCCGCCAGATAGGTCCCTTCGAGCGATTTAAACTAGGTGGCTCTGGCTTGGGTGCTGGTGGTGCTTCCAACTTCTTGGTGGGTACTGAGTACGTAGGTCTGCGCGGCTATGCTGACCCAGGTAGCGACGATAGTGCACCTATCCCGACGGCCCGTAGTGGCTCCAATGGCGGGGTAGTGTATAACAAGTTCGTAATGGAAATGCGTTATCCTGTGAGCTTGAACCCTGCTGCAACTGTCTATGTTCTAAGCTTTGCAGAGGCAGGTAATGCTTTTGAACGCTACACCGATTACAACCCTTACAAGTTGTACCGTTCAGCTGGCTTCGGCGCGCGTATCTTTATGTCGGCATTTGGTTTGCTAGGCTTCGACTACGGCTGGGGCTTTGACAAAGTGCCGATCTATACGTCTGGACAGAACCAGCAGAAAGGCATGTTCCACTTTATCATCGGTCAGCAGATTCGCTAAGTTCGGCGGGCCGGTGGTTACCTTATCTTCACTCACATGCAGAAGTTAATAACGTGGATGATGGCAGCATTGCTGCTTGGTTTCACGGCCACCGCCGCAAATGCTCAGAAGTTCGGCTACGTTGATTCCGAGTTTATCATGAGTAAGCTGCCTGCCTACGCACAGGCTCAGCAGGAACTCAATACCTTGTCGGGTAACTGGCAGAAGGACATTGAGTCACAGAAAAGAGACCTTGATAAACTGTACCGGAATTATCAGGCCGAGGAAGTGGTTCTAACGGAGCCAATGAAGAAGAAACGTCAAGACGAGATTCTGAAGAAGGAACAGGACATTAAAGCCTACCAGAATAAGATTTTCGGCTTCGAGGGTCAACTCTTCAAAAAGCGCCAGGAGCTAACTAAGCCGGTGCAGGACCAAGTATTTGAGGCTATTGAGAAGGTAGCCAAGAAAAAGCAGTTGGCTATTGTATTCGACAAGTCTGGTGACTTGACCATGCTCTATACGAACCCTGTGCACGATTACACGGAGTTTGTTTTGGAGGAGTTAGGCTTGGCTTCAGAAGACCGCAACCAACCCGCACAAAAAGGTGCAGTGAGAACTGTAACCACTCCTACCGCCCCGGCAGGGGCAGAAGAAGGTACAGCTGAAGAAGCTGCTCCGACGCGTACTAAGACGTCGGCTCGGCCAGCTAGCCGAAAAAATTAACTTTGTGCATCTAACTCTCTGACGATTTACCTTTTGATGACCACCATGAACAAATTTCGCGTTGCGCTGGCTGCTGCCGCCCTTACTTTCACCACGGCTACGGCTTCTATGGCTCAGACCGCCGCACCGCTGAAAATTGGCTACACCAGCGTAGAATATGTGCTGAGCCAGATGCCCGAAAGCAAGCAGATTGAGTCTCAGCTGAAGGACTACAGCACGCAGCTAAAAAATCAGCTTGATGCCAAGGGTAACGAGTATCGTACGAAAGGCGAAGCTTATGTAAAGGCTCAAAGCACCATGACAGAAGTGGTGAAGGCCGATAAGGAAAAAGAGCTGCAAAATTTGCAGCAGTCAATTCAGGAGTTTCAGCAAAATGCTGAACTGTCGTTGCAGCAGAAGCAGCAGACTTTGCTGAAGCCAGCCTTGGATAAGCTCCAGAAGACGATTGATGCCGTAGCTGACGAAAATGGCTACACCTACATCTTGAATTCAGACGGTGCTAGCCCTGTACTACTACACGGCCCCAAAGAAGGTGACGTGTCGGATCTTATCCTCAAGAAAATGGGTATCACTCCTGGTGCCGCACAAGCAGCAGCTAAGGTAACAACTCCTGCTGCCTCACCAGCATCTACTCCCGCTGCTCCTTCAAAGACTAAGACTAAAACCAAGAAGTAATAGACGGCGCTTGTCTAGCGCTGTATATACACTTCTTTTGAATACAAAACAGCCGGGGCATACGCCTCGGCTGTTTTGCTATAATAAACGACTACCTGTAGCCCGTGCCCATGGAGGAAAATCACACGCCTCAAGACGAAGACGACCAAGTGCCCTCAACGGCTGATGCACTAGAAGAGGGAGATGAAGGAGACGAGCTGTATGAGCATCACCGCATTCGAGCAGATAAGGGTCAAGAGCTACTCCGGCTAGATAAGTTTCTGCTAAACCGGCTGCCTAGTACTTCCCGCACTCGCATTCAAAATGCCATTCGGGCCGAGGCTGTGCAAGTGAATGATCGGCCAGCTAAGTCTAATTACAGGGTTAAGCCGTTAGATGTTATTACCATAACACTGCCGGAGCCTCCCCGCGAGTTCAAAGTTGTGCCCGAACCCATGGCCTTGGATATTCGGTTTGAGGACAGTGAGCTTCTACTTGTGAATAAGCCCGCAGGATTGGTCGTGCATCCTGCTTTCGGAAACTGGAACGGAACTTTAGTGAATGGGCTGGCTTACCATCTCAATAATTTACCCACTGGCCGTAACGGCGAAATTAGGCCTGGGCTAGTCCATCGTATTGATAAGGACACGTCTGGGTTACTAGTAGTTGGAAAGACGGAATGGGCAATGACTCATCTGTCCCAGCAGTTCTTTCACCATACTATTGAGCGTACGTATTTGGCACTGGTATGGGGCGTGCCCAAAGAAACGTCGGGCACAATTAGAGGCCATATAGGACGAAGCGTAAAGGACCGTAAGATACAAGCTGTGTATCCTGACGGCGAGCAAGGCAAGCATGCTGTTACGCACTACCAAGTCTTACGCTCATTCGGGAAAGTAGCTCTCCTGAAGTGTAATCTTGAGACGGGCCGAACCCATCAAATCCGAGCTCATATGAAGCACATCGGTCACCCACTATTCGGTGATGCTACATATGGTGGTGATAAAATAGTATATGGTCAGCGCACTGGAGCGTACAAAAGCTTTGCGGAAAGCGCTCTGGCAATGATGCCACGCCAAGCACTACATGCAAAGTCACTAGGGTTTGTACACCCAACTACCCACGAGCGCCTGCATTTTGAGGTAGAGCTTCCCGCAGATTTTGAGGCCTTGCTGGCTAAGTGGGAGCAGTATGCAGAATAAATCAAACGGTATAAATAGAAAAGGCCCGCTACCATATGTAGCGGGCCTTTTCTGTATAATCGAAATTCTATTACTTGCGCTTTACAGTAGCAGTCTTAGGCTTCGTAATCTCAGCTACGGCAGTTTTAGCTTGCTGGTCGGCTGGGTCAAGAGCCAATACCTGCTGCCAGTAGGGCAAGGAGGCTGCCTTGTCATTCTTGGTCACGTAGTAGTACGAACCAAGATACTTGTTAGCCTCGATCAGACCTGACTTGTACTTAGCTGCATCAGCACCGCTAGCAACCTCAATATATTTCTCGTAGTGAGCCTTGGCGAGGCCTTGCTTTGAGTCTTTATCGATGTTGGCGTTAGCACGGGCACGCATCTGGTAACCAGGTACGTAGGTTGGACGCTCAGCCACTACTAAACTGTACAGGCTATCAGCCTGAACAAACTGACCGTTCATCTCATACGCACGGCCTAAGTATACCTTGTCCGTCAGTTCACCACCTTTGTTGGCTGTCATCTTAGCACGGTAGGTGGCAATGGCATTGGGGTAATCTTTGGCTGCCAAGTAAGCCTGTGCCAGTTCGTTCTGCAGTTCAGCAGCCTTCTTCGGATCAGAATCAATGGCCTTCTTGATGATGGCTGCACCCTCACTGGTTTTACCACCTTTGATCAGCATCTTACCGTAGTACACGTTGTCTTCGGTAATCACCTTGTTGCTAGCGCTAGCAACCTGCATATATTTCTGCATAGCCGCCAGTGCCTCGTCGTTCTTACCAGTCTCATACAAGGTATAAGCCTTCAGACGATTCATGGTCAGATCGTTGGGGTTGTTAGCAAGAACCTTGTCTACTTCTACTAGTGCCTCAGGATATTTCTTAGTGAGGTACAGGAAGGATGCATACTTGGCATCAGTAGTAGCGACTTCTCAGCCAGCGAAGAGTACTTCTGGAATTGCGCCAGAGCGTCGTCGTAACGTCCAGCGAAGTAGTACGTCTCCGCTAGAGCGTTGTACGCAGGAGCATAATTCGGATCAAGGCTGATAGCTTTATCAAAGTTGGTCTTGGCCTCGTTGTAAGTACGAGCACGCATGTTCAACTGACCTTTACGCACGTATGCTTTCACGTTGTTTGGGTCAGCAAGCGTAGCACGCTCGTAGCTGTTCATGGCTTCACCACCACCCGTTTCTGATTTCAGGTAGATGTCACCACGAGCAATCATCAACGCCGGATCATCCTTGCCGCTCTTGTTGAGCTTTTGGGCTGCATCCACGTAGGTAAGGGCCTTCGTGATGTCTTTTACATCTGACTCCGCATAAGCCTGCGCAATCATTGTATACACCTGCGCATTCTTGCCTTTCGACGCTTTTACAGCATTATCAAACTGCGCTTCAGCTTCAGCCGTTTTGCCTTGTGCTAAGGCGGCACGGCCAGCAGCTACCAAAGAGGTTGCGTCTTTCTGGTTGAGCGGAATACGATTGAAATAATACGCAGCCGAATCAGGCATGTCTCGCATCTGGTAGAGGCGGCCTAATTCATAAGAGGCTTCTGACGAAGAGCCTTGCTTAAGCAACGAAGCACGGGCTTCGCTGTAGCGCTCCAGGTCGATGGATTTTTGGGCACCCGTAGTATTCTGAGCAAGAGCGGCAGTGCCGGAAACTGACAAAGCAGCGAGGAGCGTAAGCTTCCAGGGCTTGAGGTTCATGAGCAAAAGGTTTGGTGAATACAGGTGAAAGGGAAAGGAGTAAAGTGCTTAACGCGTTGTAGTCTCGATCAGGCGAACCTGCACGTTGGCAGGCATGAGCCCCGACTTTTGAATGATCAACTGACCATTATTGCCAGCTGCAAAAGAGGCAAAACCAGTGCCAAGGCCAGCCCGAGCTTCGCGGCTAATGACGTACAAGTCGCGCCGTAACGGGTAGTTACGCAAATCGGGATGAGCCTTCAACAGTTCAGGCTTCTTGTAGGCTAGGTTGCCCTGATAAGGCTGAACATAGTCTTCAGGAGTTGAACCACTTGCTCGGGCGCTTAAAGCAGCAACATTGACCCGTTCTAAGAACTTTTCAACAGTTGCGTCATCCCGGTCGCTGATCCAGTTTACGCCCACAACGCCAATAGCGTCTGGATGGGTAGCAACGTAATCTAGCAAGGCTGGGTTCGATTTTGCTGCAAAAGCCTGTTTTGTAAGGGCGGCTCCGCGTGTTACAGAGTCCTGTACGAAACGAGTGGTACTGGAATTATTATTGTCAAACACCACCCGAATGGTTCCAAGTTTCTTTTTGCCGCTTACCTGGGTCCATTCGGCTGTCTTGCCGGTAAATATATCACGCAGCTGCGCGACGGTGAGCAAAGTATCAGGATTAGAAGGATGCAGAATAATAGCTAAACCATCCGTGCCAATCTTAATGCTGCGAGGCTCCAGATTGATGCGCTTAAATACATTGCGCTCCGTTTCGCTCAGCTCCCGCGGTACAATAGCTAGTCGGGCCTTATCAGTGAGCAGGTCCTGAATAGCATCGCCCTCTGGCTTGTAAGCAGCCTGTAAATGGGCACTTGGGTACAGTTTCTCGAAGGTGTCAACCTGGGAAGTAATAATTGGCGCAAACGTCTCATCTACGCTAATATTAATGGTGCCACTAGTCGTGGTATCAGTAGAGTCAGGACTAGTAGAGCTGTTGCCATTCCCACAGCTGGCCAATACTCCACTGAGCAGAAGGAAAGCGCCGGCGAACCGGATGTTAGCGTGCATCGTCATTACGTTTGCGAAAATGGTGCTGATAGGTGCGGACAAATCTAACAATTCCGTAAAACACGAAGACCAAACCTAATAATTGACGCTTGGTGCTAGATATTGTTAATGCACTGGCTGCATCCGTCCAAAAGAAAATACCCAGTCCGCAATATACTACTGACATGACAAGCATGAAGTAATGTGAGAAACGCTGTTTGGAAGGCTGATTTAATCTTTCTTCGGTGGGCGTGAGATTAAGCATGAGTATGCAACAGGAATGAGTTGATACTGAGCAAACAACGGAAGCTAATCAATTTGTTCAGCTAAGTAGCAGATGACAACGTGATGCGCATCACATTATTGCCACAAAAAAAGCCAAAAAATAGTCGGTTTAGCATAAACCGACTATTTTTTGGCTTTAGCAAAAACAACTAGATGATGCAGGTAGTAGCTTTTACTACCTGCCACAACTACCTATTCGTAGTGAAAAGTGATAGGTAAGGTGTAACGTACCGGCACTGCACGGTTGTTTTGCCGACCTGGCTTCCAAGAAGGCATAGCTTTAATTACACGAGCGGCTTCCTCCTCGGTACCATAGCCCAAGCCCTTTAAGATCTCTACATCGGCAATACTACCGTCGGAGTTAACAGTAAATGCAACAAAGACACGACCAGATACTCCTTCTCGAAGAGCATTGGATGGATATTTTAGATTGCGTTGCAGATACTTTACCAGAGCCGCTTGGCCGCCAATAAAATCTGGCATTTCTTCCACATGAAGGAATGGTTTCGTTACGGCTGGCTCCGCCACTTTCGCAGACGTATCCTTACCGGTACCACCCAGAACTCCAGCATCGACGGCCTCACCTGCAATTGGGCCAACGGTTGTCCCTGGAGTGGCGTCGTTATTAGTAATAACTTCTACAGGTTTTGTGTCGGGTTTTACTAATTCATCAGGTAGAATCTGAGGAGCAACATCCTTCGGCGGCTGCACCACAGCTATGGGCCGGGCAGCTGGTGGTGTAGTAACCGGGTCCGCTATATGCACATCAGTAAGCACGGTAGTAGGCGGTACTAACGGAATCTCAGGTACAACGACCAATGGTGGAAAGAAATACCGGACTGCCATTGGAATGCTGATCAACAGGGCTGCTAACGCAATGGCTAACATTAGCGCTTTTCTCATGTGCTCTCCGTACACACGGCGTAACACATATGCCCCGTAAGCTTTGTTACGGCCCTCAAAAACGATATCGTCTAAGGAGGGTAAGATGGAGGTGTGCGGTGTTGTGGTCATGGGATATAAAGAATAAAGTGAACAACGGTGCCAACGATATATTCCCCAAGCCAACTCATCCTCAACTCATCCTTATTAGGTGGCTTTCAACTAGTAAACGATGTGCCTAAATAGAATAGTATGCGTGCTGACTATATATATGTTATAAAATAAAACCCCGGATCAAGCAATTGCTTAATCCGGGGTTTAAAGGCTATAAACCGAAGTTTATGGCAGTACTATTTGATAGCGAAGGTTACTGGAACAGTAAGTATACTGGTACAGCACGACCATTTTGTTTGCCAGGCGTGAACTTAGGCAGGTTCTTAATTACGCGAAGAGCCTCTTCGTCGCAACCAGCGCCAATACCTTTTTCAATTGTAGCACCAGTTACGCTACCATCGGCACCTACTACGAACTTGATAAATACGCGGCCTTCCACCTGATTGCGCAGGGCCATGGCAGGATACTTGATATTCTTGCCGATGTAGCCGAGAAGAGCTTCTTGGCCACCTGGGAATACAGGCATCTGTTCTACGTATTGATAAGGCTTCGTTTCTACTACTTCTTCTACTGCTTTGGTGCCTTCACCAGGCTCCAAACCAGCCAAATCAGCAGGGTTATCCGTGTTGCCTTTCACAGTTTCGTTAGCAACTACCTTATCCTTCAGCTCCTCCTGGTCAGGAATCTCTTCCTGTTTTGGCACTTCTTCATCCTTCTTGATAACAGGAGGGACAAATTTAACCGTGGTGAGCTTTGGTGGAGGTGGTGGCGGCGCGTCTGGCGGCGGCGGGGGTGGGGGTGGGCG
>NZ_JZIR02000124.1:0-4439 GCF_000961955.2 Hymenobacter sp. AT01-02 | reverse complement strand
CGGTCGGGCATGCCCAGGCCACCCTGGCTAAAATTGACGGCGTACACCGTGCTCTGCTTGCGGTCGGGGCCCACGCCGGCCCGGAAGAAAGCCCCAGTGCCCAACGCTTGCTGCCGGGCTACCACCGTTTGTAGGCCTTTCAAATCCTTCACCGCCGCAATGCGCGCCAGCTCCGGTTTCAGGGGCGTGATGCCGGCCTTCTCAATGGCCACTGAGTCCATGGCGGAGGCGTAGTAGTCGCCCACCTTCTGCATGTTGCTGCCCTTGGGCGCCGAGGTGTTGGCCGCAGCTTCCTCCAAAATCTGACGGCTGACGGCGTTGTTGCGGTCGGCAAGCTGCTGGAAGCTACCCCAGCGCACCTCGCTGCCCGGAATGGGCGTGTTCTTGAGCCACGTACCGCTGGCAAAGTGGAAAAAGTCGTCGCAGGGCGATACGGCCGGGTCGATGTTGGCTACATCCAGGCCGACTCCTTTCACCACGGGTGCTTCAGCAGCTGGGGCCGCCACAGTAGCATCAGTGGCAGTAGCGTGGTAGCTACGGGCTTCGAAGAGCTGCAGCCCGCTATGGCCAGGCCAGCCACCGACAAGGCAGCCAGAGTGAGTGTGTTTCTGTTTTTCATACTGGAAAGGAATGGAAGAACGGAGCTGAGTTAAGTAGCCAGGGAAGCCCGTCATGTCGAGCTTTTAGCTTTGTATACTTCAAGATCAAAAGAAGAAAAGCGAGCTGCCAGAGGCAACTCGCTTTTCCATTTCTTACTTATCTAAGGCTTACCACACACGGGCACGCACGTTCTGGGCGCGCACCATCTTGGCATCTTCCTTACAGCCAAAGGCCTCATAGAACTCGGGCATGTTCATCAGTGGGCCGTTGGTGCGGTACTGCGCGGGTGAGTGCGGGTCGGTGAGTACCTGCTGGCGCAGAGCCTCAGGGCGCATGCTGGTGCGCCATACCTGAGCCCAGGCCAGGAAGAAGCGCTGCTCGGGCGTCAGGCCGTCGTACTGCGGGCGGGGGCTGCTGCCGTATTGCTTTTGAAGCTGCTTTTGCAGGGCGCTGTAGGCCAGGGCCGTACCGCCGAAGTCGGCGAGGTTTTCGCCCATCGTCAGCTTGCCATTCACGTACACCGAGTCAAGCGGCGAGAAAGCGGAGTACTGCTTGCCTACCAAGTCGGTGCGCTTCGAGAATTCAGCGGCATCTTCCTTGGTCCACCAGTCGCGCAGGTTGCCCTCGGCATCCGACTGACGGCCCTGGTCATCAAAGCCGTGCGTGATTTCGTGGCCGATTACCGCGCCCATACCGCCGTAGTTCACCGCGTCATCGGCCTTGGGGTCGAAGAACGGAGGCTGCATAATACCGGCCGGGAACACGATTTCGTTCATCGTGGAGTTGTAGTAAGCATTCACCGTCGGTGGGGTCATGCCCCACTCGGTGCGGTCAATGGGCTTACCATAGTGGCCTACGTTATCCTTGAACTCCCATTCGCGGGCGGCCAGTACGTTTTTCAGGTATGAATCGCGTGAGATGGTCAGGGCCGAGTAGTCCTTCCACTTGTCCGGGTAGCCGATTTTTACGGTGAAGCCGTTCAGCTTCTTCATGGCCTCCTGCTTAGTGGCGGGGCTCATCCATTCCAGGGCCTGAATGTGCTCACCCATGGCTTCCTTGATGTTGGCCACCATCTCCAAGGCCTTCTTCTTGGTTTCGGGGGTGAAGGCTTTCTCTACGTAGATCTGACCGAAGGCCTCACCTAGGGTAGCATCCGTAGAGCGCAGCATGCGCTTCCAGCGAGGCTGCTGCTGCTTAGCGCCACTCATCACCTGGTTGAAGCGGAACGACTCATCCACGTAGGCCTTGGGCAGAGCCGAGGCTACGGAGTTCACCAAGTGAAAGCGCATGTATGTTTTCCAGTCGCCGATGGGCTCCTGCTTCAGGGCCGCACTGGCTTCCTTCATAAACTCAGGCTGGCCTACAATTACCTCTTTCACCGAGCCTAGGCCTACCTGGGGCAGCATGGCGGTCAGGCCGATGTTCGGGAATTGGGCATTCGCCTCGGCCACCGTCATCTTATTGTAATTGGCATACCGGTCGCGGAGGGCTACGCGGTCTTTGCTAGCTTTGGCGAGCCGGGTTTCTAAGCGCAGCACGGTGGCGGCGTTCTTAGAAGCAGTGGCCTCGTTATCACCCAACATCTTGAACATGTTGGTGAGGTAGGTGGTGTACGCCGTCCGGATGGTCTTGGAGCGGGCGTCATCCTTGAGGTAGTAGTCGCGGTCGGGCAGCGTGAGGCCACCCTGGCCCATGTATACGGCATACTCCGTGCTTTTCTTGGAATCCTGGCGCACGCCCAGGCCGAATACCGAGCGGGTCTGTAGCATCTGCTGGCGCACCAGTTGGGTCTGCAGGCCTTTGAGGTCTTTCACGCTGTTGATGCGCGCCAACTCCGGCTGCAGGTACTTCAAACCGGCCCTTTCAATGGCCACGGTGTCCATAGCCGAGGCGTAGAAATCACCTACTTTCTGAGCATTCGAGCCTTTCGCGGCCGACTTGTTAGCGGCCGACGACTCCAGAATCTGGCGCAGCACGGCGTTGTTCTGGTCGATAAGGGTATTCCAGGAGCCCCACGACGATTCGGCGGCCGGAATGGGGGTATTCTTCACCCAAGTGCCGCTGGCGTACTGGAAGAAGTCTTCGCAAGGCGACACCGACATATCCCGCGCCGACAGGTCCAGGCCAACGCCGGGCAGCACGGGGCCTTTTGCGGCCGTTTCGGTGGTAGCAGATGCGGTAGCAGTAGCGGGGGTGGTTGAGGTGGCCGTGGCGGCCGGGGTGCTAGAAGCGCAGCCTGTTAGGGCTAGGCCGGCGGCAGTACCCAGCGTCAGCAATAAGTAGCTCTTTGCGAACATGTGGAAAGTAAAGGGCATGAAAAAAGTGAAGTAATATACAGGAATATCACCGCACACTTACAAAAAACGAAGCGGTTGAGCGGGTAAACTGATATACTTTCAATTTACCCACCCTGCACCGCTACCAAATAACGGCGCGCTCCGCATCAGGCCGCACCATCTTCTGGCCCGGCTGGCAACCGAAAGCCTGGTAGAATTGGGGCATGTTCATGAGCGGTCCAATGGTACGGTACTGACCGGGCGAGTGCGGGTCGGTGAGAATCTGCTGGCGCAAGGCCTCAGGCCGAATGTTGGTGCGGCGCAGCTGCGCCCAACTCAGGAAGAAGCGCTGTTCTGGCGTAAATCCATCAATGATGGGGCGCGGACCATTACCGTATTGCTTCTGCAGTTGTTTTTCCAGGGCACCATATACTATGGTAAGGCCCGCAAAGTCGGCCAGGTTTTCGCCCATAGTCAGCTTGCCGTTCACGTGCACCGAGTCGAGGGGCGAGAAGGCGTCGTATTGGCGGCCTACCACGGCGGCGCGCTGGGTAAACTGCTCTCCGTCTTCCTTGGTCCACCAGTCGCGTAGGTTGCCCTGGGAATCGTACTGCCGGCCTTGGTCGTCGAAGCCGTGGGTCATTTCGTGGCCCATGACGCCGCCAATGGCGCCGTAGTTTACTGCGTCGTCGGCCTCGGGGTCGAAGAAAGGGGGTTGCAGGTATCCGGCCGGAAACACGATTTCGTTCATCGGCGGGTTGTAATAGGCATTGATGGTAGGCGGCGTCATGCCCCACTCATTACGGTCAATGGGCCCACCAAACTTCTTCACGTTCTGCTGGTAACTCCACTGACGGGCAGCCAGCACATTCTTCAGGTACGACTCGCGGGTAATGTTCAGAGCCGAGTAGTCCTTCCATTTATCGGGGTAGCCGATTTTCACCCGCAGGCATTCAGCTTTTTCAGGGCCTCCTGCTTGGTAGCGTCGCTCATCCAAGTATTGGTTTGGATGTGGTCGGCCATGCTGGCCTTGATGTTGGCTACCATATCGAGGGCCTTTTGCTTGGCCGCAGGTGAGAAAGCCTTGTCTACGTACAACTGCCCAAAGGCCTCGCCCAAAGTAGCATCCGTAGCCGACTGCATGCGCTTCCAACGGACCGCCTGCTGCTTGGCCCCGCTCTGCACCTGCGCAAACCGGAAAGCCTCGTCGCTATACGCCTTGGGCAGGGCCGAGGGCACGGAGCTGACGAGCTGCCAAGCCATATAGGTTTTGACATCGGCCAAGGGCTCCTGCTTGAGCATGGTGCTCACCTCCTTGAAGAAGGTAGGCTGCCCAATGATGACTTCCTTGGCTGCCCCCAACTTGTTTTGAGCGAGGAAAGCCGGCAGGTTGATGTTCGGGAACTGGGCATTCGCCTCGGCCACCGTCATCTTGTTGTAGCTGGCATAGGGGTCGCGCAGTTCCACGCGGCTCTTGCTGGCCTGGGCCAACCGGGTTTCGAGGCGCACAATGGTGGCCGCTTTCTTCGCGGCTGTGGCCTCCGAGTCGCCCATGAGCTTGAA
>NZ_JZIR02000123.1:0-5861 GCF_000961955.2 Hymenobacter sp. AT01-02 | reverse complement strand
TCCCAGCATTCTCCTTGTTGCTTGGCTGTTGCGCTTGCACAATCACCGGACAGAGCCAACCGCACACAATCCAGAACAGAAACCAAAGCCAAGGATAAAGCATGGTGGATAGTTACAGAGTGCAAAAAACAGTGCATTGAATTGGCATGCAAAGAATACACCTATTTCAAGGGTGCACTCATAAATACTCTTATGTTAAGGAATTTAACCTAGAGCTGGACAGTCAATGAGGTGCTGATTTTCTAGAGAAAATACATTTCGTCCACTGGCAAGTTCATAGCTGATACAACAGACCTGTGATGCTTATTTTTGTATCCTTCAAAGTGTCTTCTCTTCGGGGCATTTCATAGCTAAACTAAGAAACCAAGAATGTCCGCAAAAGTAGAGTACGACCCAACAAAATGGATCAGGTGCTGGTAGCGCTATCACCTGACCGCCTTGCTGCAGTGGGTGAAAGCCGAGCCACTTCTTCAGATTATAGGCCATCGCGCATAGCATGCGCCCATCCAGCGGGAAGTAAAGCGAATTCATCTCGTGTTCCCGGCTCTAGAAGCGAGTGTCGTAGCATACCCTGAACGAGGGTCTGGTCAAGCCTTCGCGCCTTCGCCCATGAAGGCGCTCAACTGCCATCTGCCTCCCCTTTGATAGGATATGTGGGGTACTGCTCGAGCCAAGAAGTTGATAAACGCAAAAACAAGACAGTCCAACTACTTTGTATGACTGATGGGGTTTCGACTACCCTGGTCTACCCTATTATTGGTTATGACAAACTATTTATAGAAATAGTTAAATTTACATCGTTCTTTACTGAACAGTAGCCGTGCTTGTGGTAATTCCATTCTTCTTTTTATGAAACAAATTTTAGCTATTCTTCTTTTTTGCGCCGCAGTTTTTCAACCCGATTATGCCGGGGCGCAAGGGACTAAACGCCCGCTTAAAACAGCCACCGTGGATACTGCCTTTTTGCTGCCGGTCAACGGGGTGAAGCAGTACCTAGAGATTAAAGGCGCCTCCGCCGACAAGCCCATTTTGCTGTTCATCCACGGCGGACCTTCCTGGCCAGCCACGCCCACGAACCGCAAGTACAGCCAAGACCTCACCAAAGACTTTGTTTTTGTGTCGTGGGACCAGCGCAACTGCGGCAAGTCGCAGACCGACACCACCGTAACGCTTACGCCGGAGCTGTATGTAGCAGATGCCCACGTGGTAACGCAGTTCTTGCAGAAGCACTACCACCGCCGCAAAATATTCGTCGTTGGCCACAGCTGGGGCAGTCTTATCGGGGTAATGCTCGTGCAGCAGTATCCGCAGGACTACGCCGCCTACATCGGCATGGGGCAAATGGTAAACCCCGGCAAGTCAGAGCTGCTCGCCAAAAACTACGTGGTGCAGCAGGCCACGCTGCAGAAAGACACGGCGACGCTCGCAGCGCTGGCCAAAATTTCATTCAACCAAGATGGGAGCTACCAGAATGGCCTAGCGGGCCTGATGCAGTTTCGTATGCTTTCCGATAAGTACCTCTCCAGCAAGGAGGAAGTAGAATTGCCAAACCCGATGACGCTCTACGCCGATTACCAAGCGCTGGATTGGATGACCCCAGTGATGCGGGCCGGCAAGCAGCTCGACCGCTATATAAGTGGCGGCAAAACGGATTTGATGCAGCGGCCAACCTTTCAGCTGCCCGTGTATTTTGTGGTGGGCAAGTATGACCATACGACTTCCGCGGAACTGGCGCAGCAGTATTTCGCCACCATTAAGGCACCTAAGAAGCAGTTGTTCTTATTCGAGCATAGCGGGCATGCCCCGAGCTGGCAAGAACCCCCGCTTTTTCGCACGCGCCTGCTGCAAATAGCGGCCGCCAACCCAACGAAGTAACCTAAAACTCCCGCTTAAAACGCTTGTCATTGCTGATGAGAACAGTACTACTGCCTACCGTAGCGGCTGGCCTCTGGCTGGCCACTTTGGTGCCCGCTAGCGCCCAGGCGCAGCCCGCTAAAATCAGCGCCACTGTTACCAGCGCGGCGGCCAAGCCTGTCGCCTCAGCCCCGCTGGCGGCGTTGCTCACGGCGTATACCGACGAGCACGCCCGGCTGTTTCCGCTGGAAGGCCTCTTGGTAGCGGGGGATATCCGCTACAACGACCAGTTGCCCAACGACCAGACCCACGCTTTTCGAGCGCAGCAGCGTCAGCGTCTCCTTTCAGCAGGTTCTACAGGCGCGCATCCGTGAAAACGCCGTCCGTGATAGTATTATAAGGAAGTGAAGGGGTGCTTTGATTGGCGGTGCCGGCAAACGTGCCACTGTACCTGTTGCCAATGGCCATATTGAGTGTGGATACATTACTAGAGAAGCTGTACAGGCCACCATTAGTAGCCAGCTCGAAATCGTACAGCATATAGGCAGTCGTCGGCTGCCCGGCGGGCTTGAGGTAATAGAGCTTGAGCACTTCGGCCCCAGTGGCGGGCGCGGGTGTGGTGGTCAGGTCTATCTCCAGGTAGTCGTAAAGCAGCCCGCCGTTAGTACCCAAACTGGTGAAGGCATTGACCTGACAGCTTTTGGCAGCCCCATCCAGCTTGTAGCTGCCCATCCCAACTGCTGGCTTTGCATCATCATCTTTCTTAGAGCAGCCTAGCGTGCTCAGTAGCAGGGTAGCGGCGGCTATGGGGGTGGCGAGTAGGCCTAAGTTCATTATCGTAGGTTAGTTCGGTTGGTTGTAGCTGCCGCGCAGCAGGGATTAAACGTACTCCGTAAGTTTGTGACGTGTACACGCCAATCCATTTGCAATAAAGCAGACAGCCGGCGAAACCGCTCTAACACTATAACCTATGCCCTTTACTGCGTTGCCGTTCAGTAGCACGTGCTAGTTCCGGGTTGAGTTGCTGCAATGGCTCTAATTGTGTGATTTTCTGCTCTAGTACCTCCTTGTTCGAGTGCTGATGCTGTTTGAGCTCTGTTGCTCAGGAATAGCCTGCTGCATCACCTGTTGCTGCTCTTGGATGACCTGCACTCGCAAGGCCGCGCACTCTTCGGGTGTGCCGTGCTGCATGATGTGGGCGTAACGGAATGTTTCGGTTAGGGGCCGCTTGTAGGCAAACCCCTGGTTAAAGGCCTGCTCTACTCGCTCCGAGTACTGCTTACGCTCGAAGCCGCCCGTCACGACCCTGCGCTGCGTGTTCTTGTGATTAATCAGTGGGCTCAGGTGGTACGGGTTCTTCTGGTCTAGTTCGCCAGCCTGCTTGCGCTCTGCGTAACGGGCTATGTTCTCGGTGCGGCTGACCTTGCATCTTGCTACTATTAAAAGCCACCAAATATCAGGCTGTGACATACTAGCAGCAGGTGTTTCTAGAACGCCACAACCTGCATCTCATAACTCAGCGAAGAATTCTGCTAAGCTTAGTTGATGAATGTCAAGCAAGCGTAATAGGCTCTTTAGCGTCAAGTTACTGCCTTGTTCGTGCCGACCATACCCTACACGAGGCAACTCATGATCAAAGGCAAACGCCTCATAAGAAGAATAGCCTTTGGCAATTCGCAGTTGCTTGAGCTTCTGCGCAATCTGTTTTAAGCGGGGGTCCGGCTGGGTGGCGTCTTCCGTCATGGTGAACGGAAGGTGGGCAGCAAGCCTACTAAATGTAACCTATTGTAATAAACACAGTTTGTGAAACATATTATAGTATGTACACAAAGCTGCTTTTTATTGCTCCCTGAAAATGATCGTCTGCCAGTATTGTGGTCGAGCGCATTGCGTAGACCAACCCGATAGCCGTTTCTGCTCTGTCCTGTGCCGCGAGCAACACGGCAACTATTGGAGTAAAGCTGCTGACAACGAGCCTAATTATCTTAAATGGATTGCTCTATATAGTATCACCGTTGCAAAATCAGCTCGCCAGTTGCTTGAACAAACAGAAAGTCAAAGTCCAGAGCAACAATTAGCAGCTCAACGAAAATGGCTAGCCAACATTGCCTCTCAGGAAAGCCAGTTACGTGAATGGAATGAGCAGATTCCGGATGATAGTACGACTTCGCGTATTCGGTTAGATCAAAGCTGACCACTTAATGCTTGAGCCCACGACGGGGCGTCAGCGGCGGCCGTGTAATTTGCTTCTCGGCTTGAGTAAGCTGCTGTTCCTGTCGAGTTGCGTAAGTAGCCAGCGCCTCAAGAGGCTGTTCCTGCTTTTGGTAGTCTGCTACTATAAAGTCCAGTACGGGTGCTGGTCGGAAAGCTCGTGCCGCTTCTTGGGCGAAGTCCGGGTACCTGCTCTCGGGCACAACCGTAGGATTCGCCTCTATCTGGTTTATAAGACGAAGCTTGGCCTTCGCTTCCCGGGCAGCAGTAGTCAACCATCCCGATGCCTCCTTCAAGGGCTTACGTTGCTGCTCTAGCCATTCTACCGTTGCTGGTGTTCTTGCAGAAGGTGTAATTGGCTCAGCAAGTGACGCTGCAAAGTAGGTGGGCACCCATCCAGCGTTTTTCATAAGGCAGTCACTCCGGCCGCGCTCTGCTGGTGACGCAGCTGCTCGCGTCCTTCGGCGAGTCGCTCATTGTATTGCCGGCGCTCTGCATTGCGCTGCTCTAGCTCCTTCGCGTACGCCTCGTAAGCCGCTTCCCTACTCACTACTCCCTACCGCCAGAACAAGATACGCACAACGAGTCACGGTGCTCTAATAATCTGGTGCTCTGATGCTATGGTGCTCTCATACTTTGATGCTGTGGTGCTGTGGTGCTGTGCCCCAATGGGCCTCCAAAACCAAGGCTGTTTCGCGGTAGATAAAGAGGAACAAACGGGAATAAAAGGACAACTAGATGGACTGCTTGACAAGTACAGGTCTTCCCAGAAAACGGAACAGATAGCTCACTAAGGCTGGCCAGACAACCCTTTAAACAGTTCATGCATCTGCCAGGCAGTCACGGTGCGTGAGTGCGCTTCCCAGTGCCTGATACGTCCACTCCCTTGACGAGCTATGTTGTCTGCCTCAGAAGCAACGGTTCCTTTTTATGCCAAGCTTCGGCGTAAGTTCCGCTTTATTTCCTTCGCTGTTATTCACTACGCTAACCAATGAAAACACTTACTACTGCGGCCTGCTTGCTGCTGTGCGCCACGGCCTGCGGGCAAGATATTCGCTCCTACGTGATGGCGAACACAGTGCCGGTTGCCACGCTCGATGCTACGGCCGCTGCCGACGACTACGCCGATTTAGCGGCCGTGGGCCAGGCCATCGGCGAGGCCCGGGTTGTCATGCTGGGCGAACAGGACCACGGGGATGGGCCCGCCTTTCAGGCCAAAACGCGCTTAGTAAAGTATCTGCACGAGCGCAAAGGCTTTACCGTGCTGGCCTTCGAGAGTGACTTTTACGGCCTGACCACGGGTTGGGACCAATTGGCCAAACAACCCGACTCTATCCAGTACTTTCTGCAACGGAATATCTTTTCCCTCTGGACGCGTAGCGTGGATTGTCGCTACTTGTTTGAGCAGTATATCCCACAAAGCTTTCAAACCGCCAACCCGCTCCACCTGAGTGGCTTCGATTCGCAGCATTATCTCGGCTATAGCTATTTACACCTACGAACCGACTTGGACCGCTATCTGGTTAGCGCGGGAATCGCTAACCAGTTTCCCTCTCCGGCCGCCTACCAGCAGTTTCTGGCGGCAGTACAAGGGCGAATTGCCGAGATGCGTACGCCTGGTGCATTTCGCCCCGATATGCGCAAGCCCCTGAAGGACGGCCTGCAACTGGTCAGTCAGGCCCAGCTTGCTGCCCACGATACCTCGGCCTGGCCGCTCGTGATCGAAGGTATACGCGCCTTTAGCTTGGAGGAAAGAGTGCCCAGCGAATGGGCCCCGGGACAAAGCCATGGCCGAT
>NZ_JZIR02000122.1:0-5525 GCF_000961955.2 Hymenobacter sp. AT01-02 | reverse complement strand
TGGTAGAGGTAGCCCACCAAGGCAGTACAGCGGAGAAGGTCCCCCCGTTAGTGAGTACGTACAGCGGGCCAAGGTAAGGCTGGCCCGCCGCCGGCTGCTGGGGAGCGTCGCCTGCATATTCCGGTTTAAGTAGTAGGGTCGTGTCGTTGCGCAAAAACTGGTTGGGGTTCGCAAGGAAGGCTTTGATGTCGTCGCTGGCGTTGCGCAGGTAAGGCAACGTGGTAAATCGCCGGCCAGCGACTCGGTCGTGGCCTGGGCCCTGGAACGGCTGGTTCGTCAGGCGGGCAAACAAGTACTCGGCGTACCCGTCGCCGCCGCCTTCGTTGCCGCGCAAGTCCAGAATTACGTGACGGGTACCGCGTCGTTGTACGTCGGCCAGCACGCTGTCGATAAACGGCTCGAAAGGGGTCTTAAAATTTTCCACGAAGCCTTTGTAAAAGCTACCTGCCTTGACGTATCCTACGCCCGGGGCCAGGGTTGCTTGGTACACCAACGGCTTATCGAAGTAGCTCAGGCTTTTGCCGGCGCGCTGCTGATACACCTGCGCAAGTTGAGCCGGCGCTTGCCCGCTCACACGTACGGACTGCCTCGCACCGCGGAGTTTCAAAGTAAAGCTGGCCGCTTCCGGATGCAGCAGTTGGTAGAGGAAATGGAAGTTGTAGTATTCATACAGTTGGTAATCTTTGAAGGTGGTATTACGTCCATCAGCTGGTATGTAGCGCCGCATGGCCTTGAGCAACGCTGGCACGGCTAGTCCGTTGATGGCCTGTATTTCGGCCCCAGCGGGCACCACGTTCTCAGGGCTACAGTCCTGTAGGGCGTACAGGCGGCCGCTGATGAGGCGTACCCGCAGGGGTAAGTAGCGTTGCCCGGGTTGCAGAATATTCGCGCGGAAGTCGGCAAAGCGCTCCGGCAGGCTGATACGGCTGTGCCCGTGGTGCGCAGGGTAAGCAAGTAGCGCAGCTTTAAGTAATAGGCCTCCCGCGTAGCCCCGGCGCGGAAGGTGCGGGCTATGCTGTCGCACTGATGCTCGAAATAAGGCTTCTGCACGTAATAGTACAAGCCACCGTGGCTCTCGCTTAATCCTGTACGAAACAGGACCAAGTCTTCTTGCTGCTGAGCTAGGGAAAGGAAAACGGCTTGCGCCAGCAGTTCTGGGTTGGGCCAGAACCACCCTAGCAGGGCGCCAATAAATAATAGAAGGAAGCGATGCAGCATGGCGTTATAGAAATCAAAAATTAATAAAAGTGGTGGAGTAAAGCTATGTTAGGGAGGCGTGAACTAACGCATAAACGCTTCTTCTCTCCCTTCAAAAAAGCTTTTCTTCCGGTGCAAGCGGCCACTGGCCACCTTCCCCTTACAGGAGCCCTCGGGCCAGTGAAAACTGCAGTGCCGCAGCGGTGCGCTATTCACGCTACTTGCTGGTGGCCAGCTCCGCCAGCTTGGCGTTAGCTTCCGCCAACTGCTGGGCTGCCTGCTGGTTGAGCGCTCCAACTCCCGCTGCAGGTGCACCCCGCTGTTCACGTACCAGGCATTCTTGCTTACCGCCAGCGGCGTGTGCACGACCGGGGCCACGGCCTGCGCCAACTGCTCCTACTGGTCTTCTGCGGCCCATAGTAGTGGTGTACGTCACCCATCCGTAGGGTGCCATAGCCTTGGCCTAGTCGGTTTGGCGCTGGCGCAGGGCTGTGGAGCTGAATAAGTCTTGGGCCGAGAGCCGCTCCCAGGCCTCTACCTTCTCTCCCTGGTGCAGGCGCTGCTCTTGGGTGACGGGCACGACGATTGCGTGCAGTCGGGGGCCCTCTTCCTGGTGAAGCATGCACCCCAGCGCGTTTTTCTTCTCGTAGCGCTGCTGCAAAAAGGCTAGATTATGAATTGTAGGCAGTAGTGTCACGGAACTCCCTCCACCGTGTATGCACTTCCCGCTAGCTAGCGCTGCCGCCGGACTTAGAGGATGAAAGGCGTAAATTCAAGCTCACTCAAATATGAGATCCTGATCACTATTTACTTTGTAGTCCTACTACATCACTTTTTAAAACTTCTGACTCTTTATATTGCGGGGCTAGTAGGAGTCGTGCATGGTTGGCGTTTTCCGAGTCACCCTCGAACGCTAGGGATTCAAGAAAGGCTACATACAACGCGTTTTCGGTGCTACTATCGACCTTCTCCACCGTCTGCTGAAAGTAGTTGATAATGCGAGCCACTTCTAGGCGACCTTTCGACAAAGAGTTGTTGGCATAACAAGCTAAAGAGCCTATCTGGAGATGGAATAATCCTTCGTCCTCTAAGACGTGCTCTGCCACAGCAGGGAGTCGCTCGACTAAACCGGCTAAGAACTGTGCTCGCGTGAGCTCGGGCGGAGTGAGTTTTACCGTTCTCATGCCACCAAAATAGGGCAACTACAAGATCTGCTGAATAAGGCCTGATAAATGCTGTGGGGGCTTACCAGGCCCTATCCAAACGCCATACTTGTATATAGTAGCGCTAAGATGAGCAGGAGTCCTAAAGTGTTTGCTCGTACAGCGCATTCCACGTCGCCGCAAATGGGTACTCGTTTTGTGGCTCGAATTCCTTGAGCGAGAACACGCGGTCGGAGTCGGTCCACATGCCCATGTTGCGGTCGGTTGGGGCAAAGAGAATCGGTCGGTGCTGCGCGTTAAACCCGATTTCCCGTTCTGCCCACCCATCGTCGTCTACTTCCACCAACCAGTACGCCACCTCCTGCGCACGCCGGTGGTAGTCGGGACTGCCTTGCGGCAACACGCGACGCAGCACCCATACCAGTGCCCGCAGGAAGAAGCCCCCTTTATCCCACTGGCCTTGTTGCTCCGGTACGTAAAGAATATGCATCGTCTGGCTAGTAAAATTTGACTAGAACTAAACTTGGAAGTTTAAGAAACCCGTCTACGAGTCAAAGCTTACATACTAGGTCGCGGAATGCGTTTCGTAAACCCTGAAAATGAAGCTTGATCCCCGCTAAAGTACCACAACTCGAGA
The DNA here is from genome assembly GCF_000961955.2 of Hymenobacter sp. AT01-02. Classification (NCBI taxonomy): domain Bacteria; kingdom Pseudomonadati; phylum Bacteroidota; class Cytophagia; order Cytophagales; family Hymenobacteraceae; genus Hymenobacter; species Hymenobacter sp. AT01-02. Next base: position 2,528 of record NZ_JZIR02000122.1, on the reverse strand, counting down.
GCAGGGGCCGTGAAGCAAATATCCGCACCGATTCCGAAGACTTATGAGAACTCTAGTTATGTTAAGGAACACTACCCAGAAGGGCATCGCACTATGGGCACTTTCCTACTTCCCCTAAAATCCTATTCACCGAGTTCTATTCGACGTAGCAACCAAAAAGTAGCGTACCCGTCTACTTGCCAAAAACGCGCTCTTAAATGCTCTTGCGCGCTGGCTCGGCCTTATAGAAGGGCATCACCTTCTTTTTGATTAGGTCAAGAAAATACTGGCACGCCTGCGCTTCGTTGTCAAAAGAAGCTATCCGGTTCATGTTGCCTCTCTCGCTGTAATACACCTCCCATCCTGAACCTCTACTGTCAAGGCAGTAGGCTTCGTTGGGTAGCCCGCCTGCTAAGCTGTAAGCATGGGCTGGGGCGCCGATGGTAGCAAGGGCTTGTTGCAACCCATGTGTAGTCATTCAGTTCAAAGTAACGGTGGTTTTACTAAACCTGGTTGCTTCTCCTGGCGGGAGTGCTTTCTTCGTTCGACCCACAGCACGAGGCCTGTACCGACCCCATACGCCAGCACGTCTGCCCAGGCAAAGCCCCTGCCCAGGATCAGGTTGGCCAGCAGCGAGTGCTCCAGGCCGAGCCAGTGAATAAAATGGACTGCTTGCAGGCCTTCGATTACGAGAGCAAACAGCAGGACCGCACCTACCACGCGCCAGGGGAACGCCTGCCGAAAACTGCATAGAAAGCAATACAGCAGCCCGACGACTAGCACATCCCCGCCATAGGGACGAAGCCAGCGGTCATGGGCCAGGGCAGCAATGAGGATCTCCACCGCTAGCAGCAGCAGCAAGAGCCGGAAATAAGAGCGGTCAAAGCGCCACATAGTTCCGACAAGATAGTGTTCTGCTCAGAACATACCACCCTCGCGCTACCGCTCAGGTCTAGGATAGCCTTGCCTTCTTCTTAAGCCACCACATAACTCAACCTGCCGCTAGAGCCGGAAACTCCGTGCCTGATAGCCCGCTAGTGCCTCCACCAGACCGAGCAGCCGCACCGCCGTCGCGGTGGAGTAGGCAGCTAGCAAGTCGTTATCACGTCTAAGAAACGAGCCTTTGTAAAATGACAATTGGGGGGAAGCTCTCCAAACGCGAAGTAGCTAAGTAAATCAACAAAGCGGCGGTCCTATCTGACGGGTAGTTTACGAAGCGTAGTACGATCCAACAAGTGAAGCATCCGTAGCCCTAGCCTTATCGAATACATAAGAACCGGTCGCCAACCGAATGCCCTTCGAAATAGGCCACCTTACCCGGTATAAAGGAGAGCAGGGTCGTGTTACTCTCTCCCACAACGGCTTCTAATGCTTCGGCAATGGACATGGTCTGCTTATGCAATGGTTCGTAAGCGGAAAGCACATAACAGGCTGTCAAGTGATAGGGGGTGATCGCTTGCCGCACGAAGGCGATATCTTGTTGCTTACTGCCTTTTGGCAGGTGGATACAATAGCGCAGATCTAAGCGGCGGGATAAGTTATCCAGACCAAGCATGGGATTGCCTTTCTGGAGCGGTTGGCTCGCTTCCGTACTTTGGTAGCATTTGGCCAGAAACAAGGTTAGAAACGCTTGGAGATGATCCGGCATAGGAGTGTAAAGAAGCCGTTTAGAATAGTTACGTAGCTCGTAACGTCCGAGAGAGCGCCGTTTCTTTAACGTTACGAGCTGGTTTACTCTTTTAATTCTGCTGTCAACCGTTCTGCTCCTTCTAGTAAGTCAGTCACTAACGCTTGGTCATAGGGCATGCTAACCAGTTGTTTCAGCCGATCTGCTAAGGCAACCAGCGCGCCCATATGCGTTTCAATCGGCGGGGAGTAGGTAACTCCCCCTTGCAGCCCAATGCCCGGTTGAAAAGTGCTAAAGGTGAATGTGGTGCGATCGAAGACTAACCGCCGAATGGGTCCCGGGTATTTGGTCTGGGCAATGGCGGCATTAAACAACCGGGCGATAGCGGTGGCCAAGGCGGGACTTACCGCTACTTTTTTGGTCGTGATAGCGACTGCTGTACCCTTGCGGGCCAACGTAATCCACAAGTTGGCCTGGCAGACTTGGTAGGTTAAATAGTACTCCCCTGCTTGTTGATCAATAGACACAACGTATTCGGGGGCAAACGGAGGCTGCACCACCATGCGCGCTGTGGGGGAGTCGCTCAAGTCTGCGTACAATATCTCTCGTAGTTTGGGATAGTAACCCGCCACGAAGGCAGGGCCAACTAAATAACCCTCCGATGGCTGTAAGTGGTCATCCGATTGAAAACTTGGCCAAGATTCTTCTCCTACTGTACCCGCCTTCCCAGCATTCTCCTTGTTGCTTGGCTGTTGCGCTTGCACAATCACCGGACAGAGCCAACCGCACACAATCCAGAACAGAAACCAAAGCCAAGGATAAAGCATGGTGGATAGTTACAGAGATGCAAAAAAACAGTGCATTGAATTGGCATGCAAAGAATACACCTAATTTCAAGGGTGCACTCATAAATACTCTTATG
>NZ_JZIR02000121.1:0-22472 GCF_000961955.2 Hymenobacter sp. AT01-02 | reverse complement strand
CAACGACCCGCTGTACGTGGTGGACGGGGTGTTCATCAACAACACCAACCTGATTGCGACGGGTCTGGGCAACCAGGTTTCCAGCAATCCGCTGGCCGATATAAATCCGCAGGATATTGAAAGCATCGAAATCCTGAAGGACGCCAATGCAACGGCTATTTATGGGTCGCGCGGAGCCAATGGGGTCGTGCTTATTACCACCAAACGCGGCAAGGCCGGCGACAAGACCCGCATTACCTTCAATACGTACCACGCTTGGTCGAAAGCACCCAAGCAGTACGATTTGGTGAGTGGGCCAGAACTGGCTCAGCTGGAAAACGAGCGGTTCCTCAACGATGGCGGTAACCCCGCGCTGTTGCCGTATCGTTCGGTAGCAGCGGGGGGGGCGCGGGCTGCCCGAGGAACAGCAGACCTACGACCGTCTCTCGGACGTATTCCGCACGGCCCAAACGCAGAGCTACGAACTGTCGGCCGCCGGGGGCTCGGCCAAAACTCAGTTTTACGTTGGGGGCGGCTATTTCCGGCAGGAGTCCATTGCCCGGCCCACCAACTTCGACCGGTTTAGTTTGCGCGTAAACCTCGATAACGCGGTTACGGACCATCTACGCATCGGTACGAGTACAGCCCTCACGCGCACCCACCGCAACGTGAGCAGCAACGACAACAACCCGGTAGGCGTCATCAACTCGGCTTTGTTTCCGCGCACCAACCTGCCGGTGTACAACCCTGATGGAAGCTACGCCAAATACGGCTCCTTCGACAACCACCAGGCCCTGATTGATAACTTGAACAACGACGCGGTGGGCTCGCGCGTCATCTCAAACGTGTATGGGCAGTATCAGTTTGGCAAGCACCTGACGTTGCGCAGCAGTTGGAGCATCGACTTCAACGACATGTATGAAAACAACTTCAACAACACGCTGATTCTGGCTGGGCAGCCCCGGGGTACGGCTACCTCTTTTCTCTCCCGCGACATTACCCTGCTCAATGAGCAGACCCTGAACTACACCGTGGATTTCGGTGAAAATCACTCGTTGCAAGCTCTGGTAGGTAACACCATTCAGAAAAACACCTTTCAGCGTACCAGCCTGGCGGGTCAACAGTTCCCCAGCAACGACTTGACCAGCATTGCGTCGGCCGCTACTCAAACGGGCTCTTCGGCTCGCTCACAAGCGGGGCTGCTCTCGTTTTTCGGTAAGGCGACCTACAGCTTCAAGCAGCGCTACACTGCCGACGTGAGCGTGCGTGCTGATGCGTCGTCGCGGTTTGGGGCCGATAACCGCTGGGGATACTTCCCGGCCGTGGGATTAGGTTGGCGCCTGGGCGAAGAAGAGTTCATCAAGAATCTGAACGTGTTTCAGGAGTTGAAGCTGCGCGGTAGCCTAGGTAAAACCGGCAACCAGGCCGGCATCAGCGACTTTGCAGCCCGGGGTTTGGTGCAGGGTGGGGCCAATTATCTCGACCTACCTGGCACCGCACCCTTACAGCTGGCCAACCCCAACCTGAGTTGGGAGAGCACCCGCCAGTGGAACGTAGGCCTGGATGCGGCCGTGCTGCAAAATCGCCTGCTGCTAGAGCTAAACTACTACGATAAGTATACCTCGGGCTTACTGCTGAACGTACCGGTGCCGCGTAAAATCGGTTTCGCTTCCGTAGTAGAAAACTACGGAGCCGTGAGCAACAAGGGCTTTGAGGTGCAAGTAACTGCCAACTGGCTGCCCCGCGCGGCGGCTGTGCAGTGGAGCACTACCGCCAACGTGGCCCGCAATGTGAACCGCATCGAGAAGCTGGCTGCGCCCATCACGTCCGGCTCTCGCGACATATTCCGGTTGCAGGAAGGCGCCCCGCTTTACTCCTTCTGGCTTTACCACCAAACCGGCGTGAACCCCGAAAATGGGGATGCTCAGTACGAAGATGTGAATGGCGACGGACAACTCTCGGTGGCTGACCGCCGGTTAGTGGGCAATGCCTGGCCCGACTACTTCGGGGGCGTAACCAACTCGGTGAGCTACAAAGGCCTGGATTTTGGCTTTACCCTGAACTTCGAGCAGGGAGCTAAAATCATGAATATGAACCGCTTCTTTTTGGTGCATGGTGGCACGCAAAGTAATATTGGCTACCTACGCGAGCAACTGGACCGCTGGCAGCAACCCGGCGACCAGACCGACATTCCGCGCCTCACAACCAACCCGGCCAGCAACAACTACGGTGGCGTGGTACAAAACCTGAGCGACCGGTACTTAGAGGACGGATCCTTCCTGCGCCTGCGTACTCTCTCGCTGGGCTACACCATTCCGAAGGAGGTAGTAGCCAAGGCTCGCCTTAACTCGCTGCGGCTCTACGTGCAGGCTGCTAACCTCTTCACTATCACGCCTTACTCCGGCCTCGACCCGGAAGTAAACTCGCAGAGTGGAGTAAGCAATACTAAAAATTTCGACTGGGCCACCGTGCCTCAACCGCGCACTTTCCAAGTGGGCCTGACGGTTGGACTGTAAGCCTTTGACTACGATGAAATCTTCGCTATACCAACTGCTGTTTGCTGCTATTCTGGGCGCTACTACCCTGAGCATTACGGCCTGCCACGACCTGCTGGATCCTACGCCCGTGCAGCAACTACCCGACGACCAGGCTATTACCGATGCCGGAAGTGCCCGCTCGGCCACCATTGGCGTCTACGACCGGGTGCAAGCGTACTACCAACTCAACTGGCCGGTACTGGGCTTTCTGCCCGGCGAAAACGTCCGCTTCAACGGTACGCTCAACCAGTTTCTGCAAATCGACCAGAACCAACTCAGCGCCGATAACGTGCTGCTCACAGAGGCCTGGACCCAGATGTACCAGGCCGTGAATGGAGCTAATAACGTGCTGGCGGCCCTTCCCAGCATCAACGACCCGCTGCTGGCCAGCGCCGAGAAAAACCAGCTGCTCGGGGAAGCATATTTCCTGCGGGCCCTAGTGTACTTCGACCTGGGCAGGGGCTGGGGCGGTGTGCCCCTGGTGCTTTCGCCTACCCGCACCAAGGAAAACGGCCAGGGCACGCGCCGCAGTACTATCGCTCAAACCTACGACCAAGTGCTGGCCGACCTCACCCAGGCCGAAGCACTGCTGCCCGATGGCACTACCCGCAACCGGGCCGTGAAGGCAACAGCCCGCGCCCTGCGCGCCCGTCTGCACCTCTACCGCCAGCAATGGGCCGATGCCGAAGCATATGCAACGCAGGTTATTGGAAGCGGCAACTACGGCTTGGTAACACCCTACCGGGCTATTTCTACCGCACCCTTCCTGAGCCGGGAGTCGGTGTTTGAGCTGACTTTTAGTAACTCCGACGCCAATACCATGTGGAACAATTGGTTTCCGAGTGCCCTAGGCGGGCAGTTCAACTTCCAGCCCGTGCCCGCCGCTATTGCCTTGCTCAACGACCCCGCCGTGGGCGGCAGCCGCTCGGCTCTGCTGGGCACTACCACCATTGCCGGAAGCAGCGTAACCTACGGCAACCTCTACAGCCGCTCGCCCCAGCGCGACGACCCCAGCTACGTGCTGCGCCTCGCCGAGCAGTACCTCATTCGGGCGGAGGCACGCGCCAAACAGGGCAAGCTAACCGAAGCGCTAGCCGACCTGAACGCCGTACGTAGTCGCGCCGGGGGTGCCAGCCAGCACGGCCTCCTCTGCCGACGCGCTGCTACTAGCCATTGAGAACGAGCGGCGGGTAGAGTTTGCTTTTGAGGCCGACCGGTGGTTTGACTTGGTACGCACTGGCCGCGCGGGCGCGGTGCTGGGCGTCACGGATCAGCGCCGCTGGCTGTTTCCCATTCCCTTCAATGACTTAGTAGCCGACCCCGACCTAGAGCAGAATCCTGGCTACTAAGTCCTGCCGCGCAGTACTTCACGACTACTGATTGCCAGTTCTGCTGATGTAAGTGCGCGCCATCGTTCCACCTCGGTCTTCCCTTTCTGTTTGCCTCAATGATTACTCGCTATACTACTACCCTACTGCTGGCGCTGGGCCTAACTGCCTCAGCCTCGGCGCAAAGCACGTACTTCTTCCCCGGTACTCCCGCTGCTTCCTTCGATCCGGCCGTGCCCACGCCCGAGCAGTTCTTGGGCTACCCCATCGGTTCGCATTACACCCGCACCGACCAAATTGTAGCCTACCTGCGCGAGCTAGATCGGGTGTCAGACAAGGTGAGCCTGCGGGTTATTGGGAACACCTTTGAGGAACGGCCGCAGGTAGTAGCTACTATTACGGCGCCGCAACACCAGCAGAATTTGGCTGGTTTGCAGCAGGCGCGTCGGGCCTTGATAGACCCTAATCTGGCCGCACCCGACTACCGCAAGCTGCCCGTGGTAGTGAGCCTGAACTTTGGCGTGCACGGCAACGAAAGCAGTTCGTCGGAGGCGGCGCTGCTACTGGCCTACTACCTCACGGCCTCCACTGCGCCCGAAACCAAGCAGTGGCTGGAGCAGGCCGTTATTACCATTGACCCGCTGGAAAACCCCGACGGCCGTGACCGGGCTTCCCACTGGTTCGACCAGAATAAGTCGTGGCCCAACCCTACGGATCCGCTGGACCGGGAGCATACCGAGGCTTGGCCGGGTGGGCGCACCAACCACTTCTACACCGACCTGAACCGGGATTGGCTGGCGTTGACTCAGCCTGAAAGCCGAGCCCGTATGGCCTTCTTCCACGAGTGGTACCCCAACGTGATGATTGACTTTCACGAAATGGGCACCAACGGAACGTATTACTTTGAGCCATCGAAGCCCTTCAGTACTGAAAATGACCTGATTCCTAGAGCCACGTACGAAGTACTAAACGTGCACTTGGCCAAGTATTTTGCTAAGGCGCTCGATAACTTAGGCTCTCTGTACTGGACCAAGGAGCAGTTCGACAACCTTTCGCCCATCTACGGGTCTACCTATCCCGATTTTCAGGGTGGTGTGGGCATCACGTTTGAGGTTGGCAGCTCGCGCGGCCTAGCGCAGGAAGGCAGCAACGGCGTGGTGACGTTTCCGTTCACCATTCGCAACCACGTAGCTACTGGCCTGGCCACGGTACGCGGGGCAGTGGAAGAAAAGGATCTGTACTTGCGCCACCAGCGCGACTTTTTCACGTCGGCTCTCACCGATGCCCGCAAGTTCCCCACCAAAGCTTACGTCTTCGGCAATGCCCAAGACGAGACGCTGACCAACCGCTTTTTGACTTTGCTGCTTCAACATAAGATTGAAGTGCACGCGCTGAGCAAAACCGTCACGCTCGACAACCAAGAATTCCAAGCTGGCAAGGCCTACGTGGTGCCCACCAGCCAGCCTCAATACCGGGTGGTTCACTCATTGTTCGAAGAGCTGACGGCCTTCCACGATAGTGTATTCTACGACGTAACGGGCTGGAGTCAGGCTCACGCCTACGGGCTGGCCGTTTCAAAGCGGAAAAATATTGCCTTAGTGCAGGGGGCACCCGTGGCAGCTCCTGCCGTGCTCACCGGAAGCGTGCGTGGTGGACAGAGCAGCTACGCCTACCTCCTACCCTGGTCCGACTATAATGCTCCGCGCGCTTTGGTTGCTTTGCAGCGGGCCGGCGTAACGGCAAAAGTCAGCTTTAAGCCTTCCGGCTGGCGCCGCCAATCAGTCAACTGATTTCGGCTACGGCACCCTCGTAATTCCAGTAGCGGCCCAAACGCTACCTGCCGACTCGGTGTTTCAGGTGGTAAGTCGGGTAAGCCGCCAGCACCACGTAACGTTCACGGGCGTGGGCACCGGGTTTAGCCTGGGCGGCATCGACCTGGGCTCGAACAACGTCCGCACTGTGCCGGAAACCAAAGCAGCCCTGCTGGTGGGCACCGGCACCAACGCGTCGGAGGTAGGCGAAGCGTGGTTTGTAGCTAGCCAGCAACTGGGTCTGCCACTCAGCCGCCTAGAAGTAAGCAACTTCGGCCGGGCACCCTTGGGGCGCTACAACAGTATAGTACTAGTAGGCGGCTCCTACACTGCCCTCGACAAACCAGCCGTAGATAAGCTGCGCCGCTGGGTGCAGGAAGGTGGCACGCTTGTTACTCTGAAAAACGCCTCGGAATGGGCCATCAAGCAGGGCATCGTGAAAGAAAAGCTGCTGATTCCGGCGCATGGGGGCTGGGCCGATACTACAGCCCTGGCTGAGGCTATGGCCGAGGCGCGGCCGCCCGCTCCCAGGGCCACCCAGCGCCCGAAACCGGAGCTGCCCTTCACCCGCCGTACCGACTTTGTGACCCAGGACCAGGAAGGCACCCGTGCCATTGCCGGCTCCATTTACCGTGCCGACGTGGACGTTACCAACCCCATTGCGTTTGGCTTGACGAGTCGGCAGTTGTATGTGTTCCGGAACGGGACCACCTTTCTGCGGCCTAGCCGCAACCCCTACGCCACCGTGGCCCAATATACTCCTACCCCACTGGTAAGCGGCTACGTATCCCGCAACAATCTGCGGCAGATCCGCAACTCTGCGGCCGTGGTGGTGAGCAAGGTGGGTACGGGCCGGGTTGTACTGTTTGCCGATGACCCGAACTTCCGCCACTACTGGCACGGTACCTCCCGGCTGTTTGTCAACGCCCTGCTGCTAGGCCCGCTGCTGAACTTGCCCGAGGGCCCTGCTGCTATTGCGGCCGAAGAGGAATAGTAGACTGAGGATTGCTTTCCGCCTGACCATAATGGATTCTAAACGAGAAGCCCCGCACGCATTCCCTGGACTAGTAGTGGTACTGGTCCAGGGAATCTGAAAGGTAGCAGGAGCACCACGCAGACGGCCTCACTGCGCTGTTACTTCCACCGCACTGATTCGGTTAATCATGTAAGTGCGCCGGTCGGGAGTGTGTTCGGTAGGTTGGGTATGACCAGCGCGGTCGGTAGCGCGTGCCATGAGGGTATACCTTCCTGGCGCATGTGGGGTCCAGGTCAGCTCCCACATGCGCCAGGCAAATGGGGTACTAGCATCCAGCAGTTCGGCTGGTTGCCACGTGCTGCCGTTGTCGGTGCTTACGTCTACGCAGGTTACTTCGCTCTCCCCCGTCCAGGCAGCCCCAAATATGCGGTACGGCTGGCCGATGGGAATGACTTCGTGCAGGGCGGGGCGCGCAATTTCTGCCTTAACCTGCATTTCCGTGATGGCCGTTAGGGCCGGCTGCCCATGTTCGCGCCGCCAGTAGGCGTACTCTATCGTTTGCCAGTACCCCTCAAATGGCGTAGCACTTACGGTAATTTTGTGAAGCCACTTCACCGAGGCCATCCCATACCAACCGGCACTACCAAGCGTACGGGAAAGCCGTGCTCAGGCGACAGGGGTTTACCGTTCATGAGGTAGACTACCAGGACTTCACCCTGGTTAGCCTTGGCTAGGGGCAAACTGCGAGCAAAGTGAATAACGCCCGGTGACTTGGGTTCTTCCTTAATTTCTCCTTGGTCGGCACCCTCGAAAATAACTTCCACGGCCTCTGCCTTAATACCAGCCCGCGCCAGCAGAGCTGAAAGCGGTACCCCAGTCCACTCGGCATTGCCGACGGCACCTTGCTCCCACAGTAGGCCCTTTGCCTTGGGGGTCAGCCGAGCCCGACCATTCCCAGCACACTCCAACGTAGCAGTTACCGTTTTCGACGGCATGTTCTGCAACTCATCATAGCTGATAATCGACTCCTCACGTACCTCTCCCCCGATGTGCAGCCGCCAGCTAGTGGTATCCAACTGCGGAATGGGAAAATGGCTGCGGATATAAAAGCGGTTAGTCGGCACCAATGGAGCTTCCAGCGTGGGAAAAGGAAACTCTAGATTTAGCGGCTCCTTTTCCCGGGTTATCAGCCCCGGAAACGTTCCCCGGCCGGTAACCGCCGCCGTATCATCTGGGCGCATAGTGCCCAGCGTGGGCATCACCCCACTCAGAGCGGCGGGGCCGCTCATACCTTGACTAGATGGAGCTATTGGTTCGTTCATAGGAGCCTTAGTTGCCTTATGCCTATCTGCTTATGTGCGGAAGTGGCTTGCCGTACTATACTTGTAGTTCGAGGGCTAAAGGTATAATTCGCCTGCTGAGGCGCAAGAAAACCTGCACGGTACTCCTTTGCCCAACGGTAGTAGCTGATGCCCGTGCTCCTTACTGCCAGCCCGCCCAGTACCCGCTAGTTGTTTACGACCACAACGGTTTTCCGCCTTATTTAAACGTTACTACACTGCCATCCAAGGGTAGTTGTTGCCGGGACGATTTCTGAAAGCGAGGCCCAATGGGCACTTGTTCTGCTTGGTTTAATACTTGGTGAATCTTGGCTGAACCCAGGTAGTCAAAGGCTCGAAAAACGAATGGCAGCCCCTCGGATTCTTCGAAGGCAGCGGAGTTGCTTACCAAAAAGTGTAAGTGCGGAGCATTGGCGTTGCCCGACTGCCCGAGGCGGCCCAGTACGGCTCCGCGCCGCACCCGGTCGCCTACTTTTACTTGCACGCTGCCGGGCTGCAAATGCCCGTAATGCACGAAAACGCGGGGCGCAACTTCGAGCACGACGAAGTTGCCCATGAGTGTGCGTTCCGTTACGTCAGTGGGCGAAGAAGGGGAAGCCAAAACGGCTTGATTGGGTTCACCGTCGCGCATGTCGCGCACTATCCCATCGGCCGCGGCGAGAACGTCCGCCCCGAAGCTACCCAGTCAGCGTGGGCAGAGGTCTTCAGCTGCTCAAGCGAAACGCGGCGAAGGGCGTGCCCATCCGGGTTGAGACCGAAGAAGTCGATGGCGTAGCGCTGGGGAATCGTGGTTTGTCCATTTACTACCACAATGCCATTCCAGTGATGAGCATACGGGTTACCCGGTCCCTCGTGCGTCAGCCACGGCCCCGCCCGTAGAGGAGCATCCAGCGCAATGGGTGGGGCCGTAACAATCGAAGTCCGTACCCCATCCACAAGCTGCCGTGCCCCGTTTGAGGTGGTAAAAGCAAGTTGATGCCGCAGTAGCTGCGGATGCGGGCGACCAGGGGGTAACGTCAACCAAAGAAAGAGTACCACTCGTTTGCCCGCTTCAAGTACTACTCCCGTCGTGTCTGCCTTTTCTGCCGGGTGGGCGAGCAGGCTATTTACTTGGACAGCAGTAAAGTTTGCTAGTGCATATGAGGCCTTATCCTCTAGCACCGTAACGTGCCGGAGGCGGAGGGTACCCGTTGAGGAATAGTAGTTGGTGACGTGCAATTCATAGGCCACGTGCACCAGCCCGTCGCTACCAGTTACCGGTGAAGGAGCGAATGGCACCCGTACTTCAACGGGAGCTTGTGCCACTTGAGCGCACGCAACTTGGCTCCCCAAGAGCAGACCCACGCTTACCATCATAAAGCGCCACCAGACGGAACATAACAGAGTAAATAAGCGCACCATTAGCAGTTGACGCGGTAAAGGACGTCGGTTTCATACCAAGGTACTGTACCGCGTCTAGAACAAGCATAGAATAGGCAAAGTGAAGCAGATAAGAATCCAGCCGGTCTGTTCCTGGAATAGATGGGCCTCCGCTAAAACAAGCAAGCCTCCGTACTAGCAGGAGGCTTGTTGAGGTTGGGGCTACTAGCGGCAGCGGCGTAAGGTTAGCATAAGCATACTACCAATCAAGGAGGGGAAATGGGAGAACTTCCTGATGAAAACACCACCCGTTTTCTACCACGGACTGATTCCCGTTTCCGGCGCATTATCATCACTGAAAAACTGGCTGGTTGGGCCATCTGGACCTAGCATGGCAGCTTTTACTAGACGAGCGGCGGCATCCGCTACGCTGCCTGGGCCGCTGTGATGGTTGAAGTCGGTGGCGGTATAGCCTGGGTCCACGGCGTTTACCTTGAAGGGCGTGTCGCGCAGTTCATAGGCCAGCATGATAGTGTAGGCATTCAGAGCTGCTTTGGATGGCTGGTAAGCAGCTCCCTTCACCGAGTAATATGTCCAAGATGGATCGTTGTGCAAAGTCAATGACCCCAGCCCCGATGTTACATTAACAATACGAGGCGCGGGCGACTGTTGCAGTAAGTCGATGAAGGCTTGGGTCACCTCAATCACCCCAAACAGGTTGGTCTCAAAAACTTCCTTGATCATACCGATGCTTGCGGTAAGAGCCGGTTGCGACATCCCTCCCAGAATGCCGGCATTGTTGATCAGCACATCTAACACGCTGGTTTTTTGGCCCAGCGTCTGACGGGCAGCGGTAATAGAAGCGCTATCTGTAACGTCGATCTGGAGGGGCTCTACCTGAGAAAACCCTTCTGATTGCAGTTGGCTGACAGCCTGCTGCCCCCTCTGCCAGTCGCGGCTGCCTAGGTACACGTAATAGCCGTGCTGCAACAGCTGGCGGGCCGCCTCGTAACCAATGCTTTTGTTGGCTCCGGTAATAAGTGCAGTTTTCATGGTTGACGGTGGTCAAGTGAGTAAGAGCACAAAACTACCGGGCCCTAGGGGCGCCGCTGGCACCCATTCTGCGGTATTACTGGTACATTTTGCGGATGGCGGTGCGGTACTCAGCCGGGGTCAAGCCAGTTTCGCGCTTAAAGAAGCGGTTGAAGTAGGAGGCATCCGAAAACCCTAGGTCAAAGGCAATTTCTTTAAGCGACTGAGGGGTGTAGAACAGCAGGCGCTTCGCCTCCAGCACTAGGCGCTCGTGAATATGTTTGATGGCAGGTTTGCCGCTTTGCGCCTTGACTACCTCGCTTAAGTGCCCCGCCGATAGGTGGAGTTGCGAAGCATAGGCGCTTACCTCGTGCAGCTCCCGAAAGCATTCTTCAATTTTGGCCTGATAAGTCTTGAGCAACCGTTGGTCGGCCGACGGCTCGGCGCCCGTAAACTGCTCAGTATACAACCGGCTCAGGTAGGTAAGCAGCACGGTGAGGTGAGCCGTGAGCATCCGGTGCTGCCACTCACCGGGGTGGCGGTACTCCGTCTCAAGTTTCGCTAGAATGTCTTCCACAAAAGCCCCATCTGCCACTGTCAGCAACAGCTCGTGCCCATTGTGCGGGTTCTGGACCAAGGGTAGCTCCCGCAGGGCCGCGTGCTGCTGCAAGGCGAGAAACTCAGTGGTAAACGTTAGCTGTGTACCCCAAAAGGGGGTAGGAGCCTCTTTGACTAAGATTTGGTCTGGGGCCGAGAAGTAAAGCGTATTGTCTTTCCGCTCGTAGGGCGTCATATCTACCCAATGGCGCCCACGATTATGCTTCACGAATACCAGCAGGTAGTAGGCCTTGCGGTGAGGTATGAGCAGGTTGTCTTCGTAAGGTAAGCCGCCTTCTGAGCGCGCGATGGTGAACGAACTGCTTCCGGTTACCATATCCCGCTCGAAGGGATACACTGGTACTGGCTGCTTACTGGAAAGCGTATACATGACCTAAACTTACTGTTTTTGCGAGGAGCGGGACAACAAGAGGGTATTGCCGTTGCTAGTCAAGCCAGCAAGCTTCCAACCACTCAGCAGCAGCAAGCCGGGGCTCATACCATCTGCCCCGGTTTGTATATTCTCGCTTCAGGTAATACTACTTGACTAACTCACGCGTGTATCCGTACCCGCCATGCAATCCGCGAAGCCCCCTGATGCTACTGCCTACTGGCCTCCTGCTTCACGCGAAGTATACCGGGAATGTCTACCCGGGCGGGCAGGGTGCCGGTACGGGCAAAGTCGGCCCACAACTGGCGCATTTGCCGACCCGCTTGGTCGATGTCTTCCCACTTTTCTTGGCCCAGGATGGGGGCAAAGGACCAACTGGCTTGGGTACCCAAAAGCAAGGGCAGATCTATGGTGTGCGCAGCCCCAAATTCGCTGCCTCGCGGCTGAAACAGCACCAGGAAATGATAGGCCCGGCCACCCGCCCGAGCATGCCGACGAGCAAACGATTTGGCTGCCTTCAGGTACACCATGCGCGAGCTGATGGCAACGAGCGGGCGAGTGAGCAGAGACCCAAGCAAGGGAATACGCAACAGCCGCCGGTATTTAGGGTCTAACACTGCAAAAAAACGAGTTTCCTCGGCCGTAGCACCAATCAGCACGTCTACGTGTGGGGCCACGGCCTGCCACGCTTCGTTTACCTGAGATTCGGGTGGAAGAGGATAGGCGCCATACTGAGTACCAAATGGCATCCCACTTTTCAAGCCAAACCGACGCGCGGCCTTATGCACTGCACTTTCGCGGGCCAGTACTTCATCAATGGAAGCAGTAGGCGCAAAGGTGCCCGCCGCCGCCGTCATGGCCCGCTGCATGGCCTGGCGGTTGCGAGCCAGCCCCAGCGGGGCACTGTGCAGAATTACTCGCTTGAACAGGCCGGCAGCTCCGTCGGCTATCATCAGGTGGGCAATGGCATCGGCCCCGGCCGACTGTCCGAAGAGTGTGACAAGGGCAGGGTTGCCCCCGAAGGCGGCAATATTGCGCTGCACCCAGCGCAGGGCCTCTAGCAAGTCCAGTAAGCCTAGGTTGGGCGGCGGGCCACTTTCGCTACCCAAGAAGCCTAGTAGCCCCAGCCGGTACGTTACTGCCACAAATACGACGCGCTGTTCTGCTACTATGGCGGCCGGGTCGTACACGGCCATATCACCAGCCCCCATAACATAGGAGCACCGTGTACCCATACCAGCACCGGCAACTGCTCGCCCGGTTGCCAATCGGCAGGCAGCGTGATGGACAGACGAAGGCAGTCTTCGTCGTAAGTAAGGCCCGCAAACAGACTGCCTAAAGCCGGCCCAAGCAACGTGTCCGGCACTTGTGGGCACGCGGGGGCCGGGGAGGTAGCGTCTATGGGTGTGGAGGAGGCCGGTTCAGCTACTGGCACCTGAAACCGCGTGGCGCGGGCGTATCGGATACCAGTAGCACGTACAACGGGGCCATCGTATCGCCCCAGGATGGGGCCGGCCGGGGGAAAGAAGCGGGGAGAAGTAGAGGGCATGGGTGAGGGCAGAAGAGAAGCAAACAGACACGTTGTCTAGCTCGCTTCTCGGCAGGAATAAGTATCCACTTCTCAGCGTTGCGGCACCTTACCTGCGCTTTTTATAAACCTAGCTCCTTGGCGGAGTTATGCTGGCGTACGTTGTCGAGACGGGTATAGCGGCGAATCATGGCCGAAGTTTTATGCTTGGTTTGGTTCATCACCTTGCTGTCGTCGGCCCCGTTAAGCTTGGAAACAGTTACAAATGATGCCCGCAGGGAGTGAGCCGTGTACGGGCTACCCAGGTACTGCTGCACAATCAAGTTGATATACTTGGTTGTCATGCGCCGGGTAGTAACCTGGTTATTCTTGCGCAAGGACACAAACACTGGGCCTTCGGTGCGACCCAGCACTCGCAGCCACGCTTGTAATGAGCGAATGGGACACAAGGCAGAATCGGGGGAATAGAAAATAGCCTTTTCCTCCGCTTGGCCAGTCTGGTTGGTTTTGCTTTGTTGCAGCGAAATAATCAGCCCCTCATCGTCAAACGCCAGGTCTTCAATGTTAAGGGCTTCGAGTTCGGAGCGACGGAAGGCCCCCGTGAAGCCCAACAGCAGCAAAGCCCGGTTGCGCAATCCGGCTGGCATCTGACTATCAATGCTTTTGATGGTGCGCTTAAAGGTGTCGAGAGTGAAGGCCGGAGCTTGCTTTTGCCGCGTCTTCTTTTCCCGGGCAATGCCCTTGAGCAGCACCTTTACCTTCTTGTCGGCGGTAGGTGATTCTAGCCCGGCCAGCTCATGAGCCTTAGTAATAGCGGCGGCGTGCCGCTCAATAGTAGCTACTTTCTTGCCCGCGTCGGCTAGCTCCGTGAGAAAACCAGCTACTGCTTCCACCGGCGCGGGCAACATGCCGAGCTGATGCACTTGGCACCAAGCAGCAAATCGTTTCCAGTCGCCAGCGTAGGCACGCACCGTATTGGCCGATCCACGCAGGCCCGACTCCACGTAGCGGTGGGTTGACTCGGTTAGGTGGGCAGGTACCTGGGGCGCAGGCGCCGAAGACACAACGGGAAGCTGACTCATGACAGTTTTGTCGGTAGGGAAAGTGCTTGCTGACCAGCGAATATAAGGAACGATAAGTGAAGGCAGAAAGTAGATAAGCACAGCGCCATTGCCAGGGCAAGCTCCAACAGCTTACTGGCCCCTTGTGTATTCGCAGGAAATTATGCCCGCGAATACACAAGGGGCGCTTTGCCGCCTGTGCACGCCCTAAGCCTACCAGGCTAAGAAGTTGCCCAGAAAGAATCTTATGCGGAGAATAGAAACACGCAGTATACTGGATGCCACCCAGCAAGCCAATCAGCTGCTGGCGGCGGCCCGCTTATTTGGCTGGCACCACGCGCTGTTCTCTACCGGCTGCGGACTATATCTTTTGGAAGTCGGAGCCTGGCGCACCCGCTTTATGCAAGTAGTATCCGGACCAATGGGGCAAGAACGAGTCCACTACCAGGCCCCGCCAGCAGATGCGGTGGACGAACAGATGCAGCAATTCTTGGCCTGGTTCAACGGGCCAACCGAACTAGGCCCAGTGCTCAAGGCCGGTCTAGCGCATTTTTGGTTTATGACCATCCACCCGTTCGATGATGATAAAAACCGCATGGCCCGCGCCATTGCCGACTTCAGCTAACCCGACTGCTGGACGGGTTCGGGGGAAGGCTAACCTCTTCTGAGTGGGCAAGCATGGCCAAGTATTCCTGGGATACTGCCGGCCGGGATATGGCGGCCTTGGTGGCAAGGCATTCTGAGCCGTGACAGGGCCGGCCGCCTCCGCACCAGCTACCACCTGTTGTACATTAGTGCTTAGAAAGCGGAGACTACCTAATTCAGGCGGACAAGAATGGCGTCAGCTCACCGGAATACGTTAGCGTAAGCTGGTGCATAGCCGGGTGCAGGCTACGTACAGCATGCTCTTGTCAACCTCGGTTTTGTAGTTCTGGGCGGAAACAAAGGGTACAATGACCTCGTCAAATTCAAGCCCCTTCGCTAAATGAGCCGTGGTGAGGATAACTCCCTCTTTAAAGGTAGTAGATTCCTCCGTGAGCAAATGCACGCCCGGTGCCTCAAGCGCTTCGTACGCATCCTCGGCCTGCTGAAGGGTTTTGCAGATGATACCCAAGGAATGGTTGGCGGAGTTCCGGAAGGCCACGAGCAGCTGCTTGATTGCTGCCAACTCCTCCTCGCGGGTAGTGTAGCGCACTACCGCGGGTTCCTGCCCGTGCCTTTCCAGCGGAATGATATTGGGATTGGGCCGTATCCGTTGCGTAAAGGCTGTGATTTCCATGGTAGAGCGGTAGCTACGGTCAAGCCGAACTACATCGGCTTGTGGAAACACGCGTTCAATGGTTTCGGCAGAAGAAGCGCTGTAGGGATTAACCGTCTGGCTCACGTCTCCCAGAATGGTCTTTCGGCACAGGAACAACCGGGATAGGACCGCGTATTGCACGGGCGTGTAGTCCTGCATCTCGTCCACGAGCAAGTGTTTAACCTGATCGTAAGTGCTACTACCTTCAAGGCGTATGCGCAGATAGATCAAGGCAAAAACATCGGCATACTCCAACTTCATGCGGTGGTCAATCCGGAACAGGCCAGGCTTGCCAATCCAGCGGTAAAAATCCCGGTAGAGGTCCAGCACTTGGTTGAACTTGAACATGCGGGGAATAGCTTCGCCAATCGTTGCTTTCTCCCGCCCACTAAGCTTGCGGCGCGTAGCATCTCGCACGTATGCTTGCACATCCTGACCTACTAGCGCAAACCGTTTCAGGAGTGGAACCCGGTGGTATGCCTTGAACTTCTCCAGAATAAGAGTGCGGGGAACCAGGGTGCTACCCACGCGGAGCTCGGTTACGGTGAAGTAGGTATTCTCTATATGGAGAAGGTACTGATTGAGCTTACTGAGAAATTCAAACGATGATTTGAACCGGATGCGCTCAATGAAGGCTGGGTTGTGCCCATCCAGCAACGCCGACACCTGCTCAAAGAAAGTTTGAAACTGGTATCGGTTATCGAGCAGATCGGCCGCCAACTCTTCCATGCCTAGCTCGGGAATGTGCTCTTCTCCTAGTTCGGGCAAGACGTTTGAGATGTAATCCGCAAAGACCTTGTTGGGCGAAATAATAAGAATGTCCTTGGCTGCAATGGTCTCGCGGTAGCGATATAGTAGAAAAGCAATGCGGTGTAAGGCAATGGACGTTTTACCCGATCCGGCCACCCCCTGAATGACCATTACCGGCGCAGACTCGTTGCGGATTACTGCATTCTGGTCCCGTTGAATCGTCGCGACGATGTTCTTCATCTTGTCGTCGGAGGACTTGGCCAGTTCCCGCTGCAACACGTCGTCGTGGATGTTCACGCCGTTCTCAATCATGAACTCCATGCGGCCGTCCCGGATCTTGTATTGGCGCTTTAGCTCAATAGTACCCTGCACGGTTCCCGAAGGGGTAGCGTAAAAAGCTTCCCCCAGCTCGAAGTCGTAGAACATGGAGGAAATCGGGGCTCGCCAATCATAAATCACGTTTCGGCGCTGCTGCTCATCCGAGAAGGAATGCACCCCAATGTATACCGGCGTGGTTACCTGGTTCTGAGTGACAAAGTCGATGCGCCCAAAGTACGGGGACTGCCCCAGCTTGATGAGTTTCCGTTTGCGGACCACGGCCGCGGTGCCCGTAAAGGCCATGCGGTTGATGGACTGCCCAGCCGCCACCATGTCGGCGTCGTCCATACCCGACTGGTGCTCGTGGATGTATTGCTTTTTCTGCCGTAGCTCGTCGGAAAATTGTTTAACGGCATCATCCACTCGCTTAACCGCAAAGGCAAGCTGCTCCTTTATTTCTTCCAGGTATTCTCGCTCTTCTTGTTCAGTTGCGTTTATCACGTGCGGCGCTTGGGAAATGGACCTCAAAGGTGACAGCAAATTTTCGTCGGGAGAAGAACTTCGCCTATTTAATTAAGCTCTGGATCCGCTGGCTGCCCGGCAGAAAGTTTCCACCCTGCATCAGCATGTGAAGCATACGGCAAGCCTTTGGCCCACGGTAGCTAGGTATGCACAGTGTAGTCGAGCCAAAATTCGGCACGGGAAAGCGACACCGGAAGAACCGGTACCTAAGGCGTAACCCAACAGGAGCCCCATTATAACCAGGGTCTGACGGAGTGGAGGAGCCTGGGCTAATCAGCCGTGCAACGGCCCACATTCATTGGTCTTCCGTTTCTATCCTATTGAATTTCGCGGCTGTGAAAGCGGCAAACAGCCGCTGGTAAGCGGTGTTAAGAATTTTGCGGTAGTAGCGCGCCAGGGTGACCATTGCTGCCCCCAAGCTGCTGAAATTCGCCGCGCTTTTACAACGGGGGCGCCGATACCGGCTACTGTACCGAGGGTGGTGGGGTCTTGGTGCCCCAGGTTTTGTTGGGCTGGGGGCCCATGGTAAACACCAGCCGGCCACCCTGCATCAGCTCGTCGCGGTAGAGCCAGCAGTTGGTCAGCGGCTTGCCGTTTAGCTCCGCAGCCTGTACATACATGTTTTCCTTGGCCGTGTTTCTAGCTCAATCACCAGTTTCTTCTGGTTGCTAAGCAGGATGGTAGCCTTACTGAAGATAGGGCTGCCCAGCTCGATAATTGGTCGGGCATCGGTGAAGCCCTTCACGTCGAACAGCCCAAGGGCAGTGATGACGTACCAGGAGCCTAGCTGGCCCTGGTCCTCATCCTGCCCGTAGCCGTAGCCGTGGATGGGCTCGGTACCGTAGAACTCGTCGCAAATCTGGCGGGTCCACTTCTGAGTGAGCCAGGGCTGACCCGAGAAGTTGAACAGCCAACTGATATGCAAGCAAGGCTGATTGCCGTGGTTGTAGATGGCATTGACGCCGGCGAAGGCATCTATCTCTTTGCCTCCCCCAAAGCCCCTTTTGGCCGAGGCCGTGAAGATGCTATCCAGGCGGCTGTTAAACTTATCACGCCCTAGGGCTGCAATCAGTCCGGCGGGGTTTTGGGGCACGTAGAAGGTATATTGCATGGCGTTGCCTTCCTGAAAGCCGCGCCACGGCTCAAAGGGCTTGAAGTTGGCCGCAAAGGTCCCGTCGGCCAGCTTGGGCTGCATGAGCTTGCTGCGCGGATTCAGAATAGCTTGCCAGCCGTTGGAAAGCTTAATGAGCTGCTCATAGTCGGCTTTCTTGCCCAGAGCTTTGGCCATTTGCGCGGCGGCAAAGGCGCTGTAGCTGTACTCCAGGGTGTGCGAGTTGGCGAAGTAGGCGCCCGTGGAATCGGTTTTATACCACACGCCCTGATCCTGCTTGTAGTTTTCCTTGAAGGGTACGTAGCCATACTGGGTGAAGGCCTTCACGTCCATCTTGCCCGAGCCAAAGGGGCGGTTGCGGTAGTTTAGCTCATTGGCCCGCACGGCCTGGTAGGCTAGGTTTACGTCGTAGTTGCGAATGCCTACCTGGTAGGCGCCAGCCACGGCCAGCCCCACGAAATTGGTTCCTACCCCCGATATGTACTCGCTGTTGGCTAGTCCGTCCCCAAACCAGCCTTTGTCGCGGTACACTTGCAGCTCCGTATTGACGTAGTTGCCGTACCACTCAGGGTAGGACAGTGCCAGAGTTGGGTTAAATTCCAATAGCCGCCCCAGATGGCGTCGGTATTGATAAACTCGGGCCGAGGGCCTGGGCCGCTGGTTGCCAGCTGCCCTACTTGGCCCGCGTGCTTCGGGTAAGCGCCATTCACGTCGCTGGCAATGCCGCGCCCCAGCAGGGCGTGAAACAGGCCCGTGTAAAACTTGGTTTTGTCCTGCTCATCGGGGCCCTCCACGGCAATTTTGCTCAATTCACGCTGCCAGGTGGCCTGGGCGGCGGTCCGGGCCTGGTCGAAAGTGAGGCTGCGAGCCTCGGCCAGTAGGTTGGCCTTGGCGTTGGCGATGGACGTGTACGAGAGGCCTACTTTCAGC
Source organism: Hymenobacter sp. AT01-02 (assembly GCF_000961955.2). Classification (NCBI taxonomy): domain Bacteria; kingdom Pseudomonadati; phylum Bacteroidota; class Cytophagia; order Cytophagales; family Hymenobacteraceae; genus Hymenobacter; species Hymenobacter sp. AT01-02. Next base: position 3,602 of record NZ_JZIR02000121.1, on the reverse strand, counting down.
TCTATTTTCTCCTGCGCCTTGGTTTTGTAGTTGAGAAACAACCCCGCGCCCTTGCCCGCGGCAGAGGTTGTATTGGGTTGGGTACCCGCCGCAGTGAAAGCCCCCACGCCAGCCGGTGCCTTGCTGATTTCACCGTAAAAATACATGTTCACCTTGCCGTTGGGGTCGTAGGTTTTCACGTATTTAGGGTAGGTACTCACAAAGCCTTCCACGTGCGTAGCGTCCACCATCCGCACGCGGGCATCGGTTACCTCTCCGCTCTCGCCCTGCGTGTTGCCGATATCAAGAATAAGGTGGGCCTGGTCGCTTTGGGGAAAGGTGTAGCGGTGAAAACCCACCCGCTTGGTAGCTGTCAGCTCGGCCGTAATACCGTAGTTGTCAAGCAGCACACGATAGTAGCCGGGCTCGGCCACTTGGTTTTTACGGTCGAAGCGCGAGCGGTAGCCTGTGGCCGGACCCTCTAAGTCCCCGGGCTTTACGCGTAGCTCGCCGGTGGTGGGCATGAAGCTTACCCCACCCACTTGCCACTCGTGAAAGTGTACGAACCCCTCAATAGAATTCTGGCGAGTGTCGTAGCCCACGGCTTCCCAGCCGGAAGCATTGCCGTAGTGGCCGTTGGTGGAGGGTGCCAGCTTAGCCATCCCGTAGCACGGCCGCCGGGGTGTAAAAAAACCACCGGCTGTGCGCCGTGCCAATATTCGGGTTCACGTACTTCAGCACGCTTTGGCACTAGCGCCGCCCGCCGCCAGCAGCACCAAGGACCAGGTGCCGGCAGTGAAAGTCAATTTCATACAAGAATTTTAAGAGTAGCAGGTGCGAGCAAAATGCCCGCGCCCGGTCCCATTAGCCAGGCGCGGGCGAACCAGGCCGCATCCCACTGCTCAGCCCGGTCCTTTTGCCCTCAGAATCTATACTCGTGACTACAGGAGCTGACGGGCCTGCAAGTCAGCCATCACTTCAAACATCATCACTCCACTGAGCTGGGCGGAACCGTCTACGGTGCCGCCGGGCTGGGTGGTCCAGCTGGTGTTGAACAGGTACTGGGGCCGGCGCGTACCCTGCTTGTACAGGCTCTCCCCATTAAATTTGAGAAAAGACACGTACCGGGCGCGGGTAGCAGCAGGTACGGCCGGCTCAGTGGCCAGCAGTGCTAAGTAGCGTACTAACACGCCCTTGAACAAGCCGCCGTCCCCGCCCCCCTCGTCGCGCAGAATACCTCCGGGCGAGAGCTGGCTGTCGTTGAGCACGTAGCCCGCCGTGCGGTTAGCATCGTCTAGGTAGGTAGTCTGCTGGGTCGCGCGGTATAGCTCCAGGCCGGCACCCAAGAACACGCCCTGGTTGTAACTAAAGCGCCATTCCTTATCTATTTGCCCGTCGCCCTGGCGGTTGACTCCATCCCACACGGTTCCCGTAGTGGGGTCAACCAGGGTTTGCTTCTGCCACTCGTAAATCTTGATTGCCCAGGCCAGGTCGTCAGGGTTGCGGTCTAGTTGGTAGAGGCGGGCCGCCAGAATAGCCACCGGGGCATTGGCCGGGGTGTTCTTGTAGTTGAGCTGGGTTTTGCGCCAAGCTATGCCCCCGCCCTGCGTGGTGTTCCAGCCGGTCTTGAGGTCGGCCCAGAGCAGTGTGGCCGTGGCTTTATACGAGGGGTCCTTCGTGACCTGAAACGCGCGCAGGTTAGCTAGGGCGTGCCAGGCCATGTCGTCGTAGAAAGTGTTGAGGTAAGTGTTGCCGTTCTGCTTTTTGGCGCCCTGCTGCAACTGCTGCATCCTGGTGGTGTAGTCCTGGGCCTTGGTGCGCTGGTAGGCATCAAGCAGCACGTCGAGGCCGTGGGCTTGCCACCAGTAGTTGAAGTCGGGTTTGCCGAGGTTGTTTTGCAGGTAATACTGGTTGGTGGGCGCCCAGAAGTACTGGTGAAGGGCCGCCTGAGCTGAGTCGGCGCGAGCAGCCCAGTTTGCCGCCGCCCCCCCCGGCCCCGGGGCTGGGGGCGTTATCATATCATCAACGGGCTCGTTGCAGGCGCTCAGGACCAACAAACCCAGCAGCAGGCGGCAGGGCCTCGGAAGAACAGCATATCAGTCGAAGTAAAATCTTGGAAAAAGGTGATTAGCTCCCTACCGCACGGTTACTTGGTGGGTGTAAGCTGCGGGCTGCATCATGACTGTGATATCCACGTTCTTGCGGTCCGCCGCCGCCATAAATTTGTACGTATTGTTCCACTGGTCCTCGGCCACCGGAATAAGGGTGTAGTAGCCGCGGCCGTCGTTGCGGTAGGGGCTACGTTGTCGGTGTTGGTGCTGCCGTACTGGCGGGCCGTAGTGGCGCCGGCCATATCCTTTTCGGAAAAGATGAACTTGTACCGCTCGTCGCGGCCCCAGCTGAACTGGAAGAACTCAATAGGAGTGTTTTCGATTTTCCACATTCCTTGGCCGATGTAAGGCAGGGTTACCGTAACCTTGTTTTGGGCCGAAACCCATAGGCCAACCGACTGAATTTCAGTTAGAATAGCCGAGCCGTTGTTGAAGTCAAGGGTAACGCGGTATACTGCCGGGGCGGTAGCGGGGCTGGTGGCGTTGTCGCCTTGCAGCAGCTTGTTGCCATTGATGTAGTAGGCGGTGGGCGTGCCCGTGGTCTGGTCTACGATTTTTACGTCGCCGGGCGAAAGCCGGGTGTACAGCTCAAACACGCCCGACGACACCCGCTTGAACGGCATGGCCTGACCGAGCGTAGTCCCCGCTTCCGTTCCAGCACCGGTGAGGTAGAGGTTGCCGGGAATGACGGAGAAGCCCGCGGGACGCTCCACCTGAATAGTGCGAGCAGTGGCGGCGCCTAGTACATTCAGGCCCTTGGAGGCATTCACCATCCACTTCAGCTTGCCCTGGGCCTGGGAGGGAATACCGGCCAGGTTGGCAATCTTGTTGAGGTCCCCGTGGCTAAGCACCAGCTTGGTGTCCAGGCCGTTCGTGCCCGATACGGTGCTGTAAACGGGGGCGGAGAAGTCGCCCCCTTCCTTGTCAAACAGCACTTCGTAGAGTACTACCGTGCCGTCCGCCGCGCGGGCCTGGCCCCACTCGAAGGTAACGGCTGCGTTGGATGGCGGATCTAGTTTCACGGCGGCATTGTCGGCGGGCGAGATGTAGTTTTCGACCGGCGTAATAGTGTCGTCGAGTTCCTTGTCATCATCATTGCAGCCCGTGAATAGGCTAACGAGTAGGAGCAGCAACAGCAGAGGGTGGGAATATTTTTTCATGGTTATAAGAGCGAGAAGGGATGCAGAAACGGAGAAAAGAGCTACCAGCCAGGGTTTTGGCTGAGGTTGGGGTTGATGTCCCGCTCCCGCTGGGGCACGGGCCAGAGGTAGTGCTTGGCGGGGTCAAACGTGCGTTGGTCAACCCGCAGGTAACCATTGTCCACGGATGGATTTCCAGCTTGATGCCGTGAGCAAACCCGTTGAGGGCGGTTTGGGCCGTGCGCCAGTGGCGCAAGTCAAAGATGCGCAGGCCTTCCAGGCCAGCTCAGTGCGCCGCTCGCGCCGTACCACGGCTTGCAGGCTGGCTTTGTCGCCCCCGGGAAAGGCTAGCGCGGCCGGGTCGGTGAAGCCA
>NZ_JZIR02000120.1:0-696 GCF_000961955.2 Hymenobacter sp. AT01-02 | reverse complement strand
GTAGAGATAATAACGAGGTTCTTCTCCAGCATAGGCAGTTCCAGAGCAGTTGATTCTTCAATCTCCTTCTGAATAGCCAAGATTTTCTGGTCTTTCTCCATGTTGCGCTCACGCGACATCTCTTGGTATTTCAACAGGCCAGCGCGTACTACGTTAGCAACGGAACCTTTCTGCTGGTCACAGGTAGCAATAGCACCGGTGATGTCGTTTACATTCAGCTTCTGACGGATGGTGCGAACGAAGCTTTCGATGCTCTTCGAACCTTTGGCACGGCTGATAGTGAGGGCACGCTCAATCGAGAAGATGAACACGCACAGGAACATTGTCATCAGTACGGGTACTACCGGACCACCTTTGTACACTACACCGAAGTAGTCACCAGATACTGGGTTGTTGTCGTGGTTACCACCTTGGAAGTGGCTGCCATCTCCTAGTACGAAGATGAAAATGAGGACGCTGACAATGAACGCCGCGAGGATGGCGATAACGGCAAACGAGGATGAACCACCACCCTTAGCTTCGCCTTTCGGCGCAGCAGCAGCAGCGGGCCGAGCCGCGGGCTTGTTTATGGCATTCTTTTGTTCCATTGTTCCGGAGAATTAGTGGGTTGTTGGTGAAAGGTTGAAGTTGAATGTAAAAAAGTGAACAATTGATCTAGCCATCAAAGACAGAGAAGCCCCGCTCACCCACACGCTG